>MHQO01000033.1:9848-13174 GCA_001820675.1 Candidatus Sungbacteria bacterium RIFCSPLOWO2_01_FULL_47_10 | reverse complement strand
GCGGATATTTTTTTATTTTCCAGGTGTTTGGCGATCAGGTCGAGTCCTGCACGGTCATTTTTTAGAAAACGAATTCTCGGAGAATCAATGCTGATGTGTGTCAGATTTTCCACCAATCGCTCATGCCCCACGCACGGCGCAAACGGAAGTTTTCGAAACGAGACATAAAATGTCGCCGGAAGGTCGGACATGGGTTCGCCTTCGATCCATGAATGTTCCGTCAGCGAAAAATTCCCCATGGTAAAGTGATACCTATCCGCCTGAAATTGTCCCTTAGGCATTTGGTATCCTTTTTTCCTGAAGCATTATGTCCTCGCTTTGTCAAAGACCGCCCTTGTGTTGTTTAAGTACAATTTTGGACATGAAAAGTCAATATTTGACAAAAAACTATAATGTGATATACTTGACACGTTGTATGTAGCTGTGGTTCGTTCACAACAAAAGGCACCGGCCCCACACTCCCAAAAAGAGGTGCAATGAACGGACGCAAACTGAAATTCATTCTGGCGATAACCGAAGTAAACCACGAACTTCTCCATAATCCGTCGCGAAACAAAGTGGAGGTTATTGACGAGGTGTGCCGTCGTTTCAACTTCGGCCCGTCTGATTCAGAATTCATGTATAGCGTCTTTGCAAACGCAAACCCCAAACCCCGCCACGGAAAAGCACAAACATGAAAACATTTTTTGCCGTCGCGGGACTGATCTTTTTTCTCTTCCCTGCAGCACTCTCTCTCCTGTCGTTTTTCAATATCATGCCCCGCACCGATGGAAACGTCATGATCCGTGTTGATGTGAAAATCTGGTTTCTGTCGATGGCCGTTTCCGGATTGCTTTCTGCCATCGCGCGAATGATTGCAAAAGCGGAACGGCGCGACAAGCAAAACAAAAATGGCGAATCATTATGATCCGCCTGTTTTTATTTGTTTCTCCGCGTTTATTTCCAAGTCCCGACCTTTGCCGTGGCGAAGGTCGGGACTTGGAAAACGAACAGGCAACTCATTCAAGCGTGCTGTGGGGTGACAATAAATCTTTATCTTTGCGCCGCGATATCACGCGACAAAATTAATGAGTTCATCAGTCGTCTTGAACATCGCACCCGCCGATTTCATCTCCTTGAGCGCCCGCTCGCCATCTCCCGGGTTTACATTCACTGCTCGGCATGCGTCAGTAAGCACGACAACCCTAAAACCAAGCGTGAGCGCGTCAAGGACGGTTGCCTTCACGCAGTAATCGGTCGCAAGGCCCCCGATGTACAAGGTTTCGACTCCCCAATCGCGTAAGATGCTCGGAAAATCTGCATCGACTTCTCCCTGGAGGTTTCTGCCCTGAAATATGGAGTAGGCGTCGCTTTCATATTCCATCCCCTTGGAGATAATCTCATTGATATATCCGAGATGAAGCGAGGGATGAAACTCGGCTCCGCGCGTCCCTTGAATGCAATGCGGCGGCCATGTTCCGCCAAATTCGATAAAATGCCTCGTGCGAACAAGGTGCCAATCCCTTGATGCAAAGACGGGAAAACCATTCTTTTTTGCATACCGCATCATCCGATTGAGCGGCCCAATCACCTCGTCTCCATTCGGCACTGGCAATGCCCCTCCCGGACAAAAATCATTTTGGATATCAACGACCAAGAGCGCATCTGACATGGACACTTTCTCCTTTTTGCAACGAACTCTAAGGATATGGGTAACAAAAGTGTGATAATTTTGCAAACACACAGCATGCTACCATACGGAAAATCGTATGGTTTTCCGTATGATTTCATCATATTCAAAAAACGCTTTGTTTGTTATGAAGATAGTTATCCAAGATCCTCAATCCACATCTTCACCTCGGCATCGGACGGCATTCGCCAGTCGCCCCGGGGAGAGAGAGCGACGGATCCGACTTTCGGGCCGTCGGGCATGACGGAACGCTTCCATTGATTTGCAAAAAATCTTTCGAGAAACACGCGAAGCCATTTTTTGATACTGCCGCGCGAATATTTTTTTCCGAACGCATGCTCCGCCAAAAAAAGGATTTTTTTGGGGCGTGTTCCCCATCGGAGAAAATGATACAGGAAAAAATCATGAAGTTCGTAGGGCCCGATGATTTCTTCGGTTTTTTGTGAAGGCCCCCCGCTTTCAAGTCCCGACCTTTGACGCGAAGGTCGGGACTTGAGAAGTTCCGGCGAAATGGGAGTATCCAAAACATCTTTCAGCACGACGGCCGTTTTTTCATCAACCTGCGTTTCCCGAACCCAGTCAACCAGATATGCTACAAGTGTTTTCGGCACTCCCGCATTTACATTATAGTGGGAAATCTGATCGCCCGAGAAGGTATTCCACCCGAGCGCCAACTCCGAAAGATCTCCCGTTCCCACCAGGAGCGCTCCGATCTGATTTGCCTTATCCATCAAAATCATCGTGCGATACCGCGCCTGCGCGTTCTCAAACACCACATCCTGCTTTTTTGAATCGTGCCGGATGTCCCTAAAATGGGCCGTTACCGTTTTGGTGATATCTATCTCTTCGAGCGCGATGCCGAGAGAGGCGCATAACGCATGTGCATTCGATTTCGTCCTTTTCGACGTACCGAAACCCGGCATGGTATATGCGTGAATATTTTTCATCGGATAGCCGAGAAGCGCAAATGTTTTTGCGGCTACCAATAACGCGAGTGTCGAATCAAGCCCGCCGGAAACACCGATAACCGCTTTTTTCATCCTTGCGTACTCAAGTCTTTTGGCAAGTCCCGCGATCTGGATTGAAAAAATCTCCTCGGATCTCCCGCTTCGGAGTGCGGCTTCCCCGGGAACAAACGGGTGCCCGTCAGAAAAGCGAAAAAACCCGGTCTTTTTTCTGTTTGTGTGCCGCACATCGATAATTCTGAAATTCTTTACCTTTTCGCCGTTCGCCGTTTCTCCAAAACTCGTCATCTTTTCGCGGTCATGGGTTATGTGCTCGATATCGATATCCGAGATGATCATGTCTCCCTCGCGCCTGAATCTCCGCGATTCGGAAAGAATTGCTCCGTTTTCGGCAATGATGCATTGTCCCCCGAACACAAGATCGGTTGTTGATTCATGAACACCCGCGGATGCATACACATAGGCCGAAACTGTTCGCGCCGACTGTTGCGCTATTAAATCGCGGCGATATTCCGCCTTTTCGACAAGCTCCGGTGACGCGGAGAGGTTGAATGTCATACCGGCGCCCGAAAGGGCGTGGCGGGAACTCGGCGGTATTGCAGTCCATACGTCTTCGCAAATTTCGATACCAAAGACCGCATCGGGTGCGGCGGCAAACCGAAAAAGAACATCCGTGCCGACGGGAATTTTTT
>MHQO01000033.1:2355-9835 GCA_001820675.1 Candidatus Sungbacteria bacterium RIFCSPLOWO2_01_FULL_47_10 | reverse complement strand
AGAAGGCTTCATTCGTAATGAGGTCGCGAGAAGACGCAAACCAGCGTTCCTCATAAAATTCTTTATAGCCCGGAATGTGTGTTTTCGGAACAATGCCGAGAATCCTGCCGCCGGAAATAACCGCCGCCGCATTAAAAAGCTTGCCGTCGTGCCGAAGGGGAAAGCCGACGATAAGAACCGGTCCCGGGCCGCGGGTATATTTTTTCAAAACTTTTAGGGCTTGAACGGCCTTGTCAAGAAGAATCCGCTGGAATAAAAGATCTCCGACCGTATAGCCGGTTATTGAAAGCTCGGGAAAAAGAACTGCATCCGCACCGCTTTTTTCCGCACGCCGGGCAAAATCGATAATCCGCGAGGTATTGTAATCAACATCGCCGACCCTGACGGGAGGAGATGCGGCGGCAATACGGATGAAACCGTAATCAATCATACGCGATCAGGTTTTTGCGTGTAGCGTACATGGGCGAATCCATAGCCGCCACACGCCGCACACAAAACGCTTCTTAAAAAAATCTTTTCAATTCAACATACTTCTTTGTCTTGAACTGGTAGAGCCTTGCGGGGCGCCTTCGAAGTCCTTTTCGCAATTTTCCGATCGGCTTCAGGAGTCCGAGCGACAAAAGCTTCTTTCTGAAATTCCGCTTATCTGCTTTCTTTCCCCAGATAATTTCATATACTCGCTGAATGTCGCCGAGCGTAAAATATTCAGGCAGGAGACTCCATAATACGTTGGTATATTGAATCTTGTTTCCGAGCCGCTCAAGGGCTTTTTCGAGAATTTCCTTGTGATCAAACGCAAGACGGGGAAGATCATCCACAGAAAAAAGCCCCGCGTCTTTTGCGTCCGAAGCCGACCGAATTCTCAATTTTTGGCGTGAGGCAAGCGCAAAATATGCAATAGTAATCACTCTGCCGCGAGGATCTCGCTTTGGAGACCCGAACGTATATAACTGCTCGAGATACACCCCGGATATTCCGCTCTCTTCGCTTAATTCGCGAAGGGCTGCGGCATATATGTCCTCTTTCGACCGGACAAACCCTCCAGGCAGAGCCCATATGTTTTTGAACGGATCGAACTTTCGTTTTATCAAAAGAGTTTTTAGTTTTGCCTCCTCGATGGTAAATATGACGATATCGACCGTAACGCGAGGCGCCTCAATTTTTCTATGCGCTGGTTTCATATAATTTTTTCTTTTTGATATATGTTAAAACGCGTGAATCGAGAAATCGCGCGGGATTTTTCTTCAGCTGAATCACAGATCGGATCATCGTACTTGAAACGTCGCGCTTGAATGTTCTTTCGAGCACGAGAATCTTTTTCAGAACGCTTTTTTTCACACGATGTAACGAATAGCCCGGGCGATGAGCCACGACAAATTGGCACTCATCCAAAATGTCATATCCGCCCTTCCACGCCCACGGCATCGACGTAATCGCATCGGATCCTACAATCCAATACAACTCATCGTTTGGATATATTTTTTTTAACTGCCTGATCGTATCCTTCGTGTACGTTTTCCCGCGCCTCCGAAGTTCCATGTCGGATATTTCCCACCGCGGCAAATCCTGTGCGGCAAGACGCGCCATAGAGAGCCGATCTTTCGCGCCGGCGGAAGGACGCGCCTTATGAGGGGGAATATTCGTGGGAATAAACAGGATTTTGTCCAAACGGAGCGCTTTTCTGGCGCGCTCTCCCATCTCGATATGTCGTTTGTGCGGGGGGTCGCATGCGCTCCCCACTATTCCTATACGCATACGTGGTATTGAATGTTAGTGTAATTTATACACTAATTATAGCACTGCGCAAAATGATGTCAAGCGAATGTATAGAGCCAGCGGCGCAACGCAGGAAAATTATAAAGCGCCGCATATGAATCGCGGCGCAAAAAACTATTCGTTTACGTTCCATGGATTCTTGAACCCATTCCAGATGAATCTGTCAACAACCCTTGAAAGCTGGCAGGCGGCAAGCAAAACTGCAACTATAAGAAAAACATTTGCATGAGGTATAAGCGGAAGTACGCGCAATGCATCAAGAGAAATGATGACAATAGAAAGCAAACTCACCAGCATGAACGCAAATGAAAAAAGAAATAAAAGCCACGTCATCATACGAACCATCTCCCACCCCATACGCTTAAACACAATAAAAAACATTTCTCTCGGCACCATGCCCGAATAATTCACGGCCGGAAGATCCGGCGGAAATCCGATCATATCATGCCAAATAAATTCGATGACACGAATCACACCCTGCCCACCTCGCCCTGCAACCTTCATGGCTCTTCCCGATGTAAAAGTACTTGTATTTAATTAGTAGCACCAATGAAAATAAAATCAAATTACGAAACGTCAGAATTGTCATTCCGGCCTCGTACCGCGATACGGGGCCGGAATGACGGAAAAAACGAGTTTAGTAATTCACATTCAAAAAAGTAAAAAACCCGCGGATTGCTCCTTGGGCTTTCTACCGACAATAGGTAGTACATTGGGCTCATGTTATGCGGCCCAAAACCACTCACATAACATCATTGTAGCAAAGTAACAATCACTTGTCAAGGGGGGTTATACACAGTACCATGCAAGTAAGACCTGAAAAAATCAAAGTGCGGTGATGAATCGAAAACAATCCATGCAAAAGAAAAAAATCTTATACGTAATAACCAAATCCAACTGGGGCGGCGCACAGCGTTATGTGTTTGACCTTGCCTCGCACCTTCCAAAAAATGAATTCGACGTCGCGGTGGCATCAGGCGGGAAAGGCGAACTTATGCAAAAATTGAGCGATGCCGGAATTAGAACTATCCCAATTCCGCATCTTGAACGCGATATAAACATATTGAAAGAAATATCTTCTCTTTTTTCGCTCCGGAAAATATTCAAAAGCGAACGGCCCGATATCATCCATTTGAACAGTTCCAAGATCGGCGGTCTCGGCGCTCTTGCGGCACGTACCTGCAACCTACTACCCACAACCCGCAACCAAAAGGCAAAAATCGTATTCACGGCGCATGGGTGGCCGTTCAACGAGGAGAGGTCCCTGCCCGGCCGATGTACCATATGGTTTTTAAGCTGGCTTACGGCATTTTTTTCTCACTCAACTATCGTCCTCACAAAACGCGACCTGTATTCCACGATTCATTTTCCGTTTCTTTCTCCTCGCAGATTCGCGCTTATTCCAAACGGAATCAGTGAAACGCCGCATATGTATTTTTCTAAAAAAGAGGCGCGGAAACAACTGGGCATTGACCAGTCTGTATTTCCGGTCATCGGAACCATCGCCGAGCTGACAAAAAATAAAGGGGTTCGCTTTGCCGTTTCAGCATTGCGCGAATTGCCGGAACGGGCACGGCTCATACTCGTCGGAGAAGGTGAAGAAAAAAAAGAACTCGAAAAACTCGTTCGAGACCTTCGCGTTGCGAACCGCGTCCATTTCACCGGTTTCAAACCGAATGCGCGCCGTTTTTTAAACGCGTTTGACGTATTTATTCTTCCGTCAATAAAGGAAGGGCTTCCCTATACGATTCTGGAGGCGGGAATGGCCGGACTTCCAATCGTTGCATCGAACGTGGGGGGCGTCCCCGACATTATCGAACACGAAATAGACGGCCTTCTTGTCCGGCCAAAAAATCCGAGTGATCTCGCAACGGCTGTAAAAAAACTGATTGACGACGAATCATTGCGAAGACGCATCGGCGGAGAAATCAAGAAAAAAATTTTTTCAAAATTCACATTTAAAAAAATGCTCGATGAAACGCTCGCGCTCTACCGATAAAAAAGCCCCTGCGCGTTCCGGACAAGCACATACAACATTCTCATATTCTTAAGAATGTGAGAATGTCATCGTGCGTGATTGTTATGTTTCCTGCGGGCATCCATTGTTTCTGAAAGAATCATGGGGTTTTCTATACGATTTTCCGTACGATTCTTTCTTTCAAACAAAAACAGGGGGGCGTCCCCTGATTTATATTTTTCGAATTTTTATCGCAACATATCCGTCTCCATTCCCGCACGTGTCTTTTGCGATACGAAGCGCCTCGCGTCTCGTTTTTGCAACGGGATTAATTTTTCCGAAAGGCACTTTTCTAAAAATACCCTCAATGCTCTTCGCAAACACTGCTCCCGTAATTTCTGCCTGAAAACGCCTGCCGGAATACCCCTCGCTGATTGTCATTTTTTTCCTTTCGTGATCGTGCGCCGCGTAAACCGCTTCCTGACCGCGCGCAGTTCGTATTCCTTCCCCATACTGAACCATTGAAAAATTTCCTTCGTTACTGCAACAAACATGGCGCTTTCCCGATCGCTTATTAAAGAACAGTCATTCTATATATACTGTATCGAAGGAGGTGTGTCAAAAATTTTCTTAGACCGTGGGGATAAATCTCTTTGTATATTGACTCATGGCACGATACAATGAATAAACGGTCAAAACAATGACGCCTATTCCACAACGAACAAAAGATATCATTTCCCTGTGTTTCGTCATAGTAGTTTTTGGGGTGCTCATATCGCTCACTGGTCTCCCGAAGGCGGCCTTTTATTTTTTTCCCAAAACGGCGGAACTGTCATCCGCCCAAACCTCTTCCGTCGATCTTGTCGCCGATTCGATATGGGTCGATCCTGTCCAACCCCTCGATGGGTCTCCGGTTATCATTCACTTTCGCGTCAAAAACACAGGAACACGCGACGCGGCAACATTTCATGCCATTTTAAATAAGGTAAGCTTCGGATACCAGAAAACCGAACAACCGCTTTCGGTATCGTGCGATTGGGTCATCTCAGGACTCAAGGCAGGAGAATCATTTGAAGCTGATACGTCGTCCCTCGCATATGGATGCACTGATGAAGGAAACGTGTTTCCTCTTGCGCAAAAACCGGGTTTTTACATATCGCTGAGTGTCAACGATGACGGCCCTTCGGCAATTCCGGAATCAAGCAAAGAAAACAATTTTCTCTCGAAATCGTGGAACGTTTATTTCTCCGCCGATGCGGGGGCGTTTCCCTCGCCTCCACCCTCCTCCCAAACGCTTGCCGCGGATATAAAAATCAATAACTCCGACGGCGTTATCAACGCGCTTACGACCGACTCGCTCAAGGTTGCCTGGACCTCAAAAAATTTTAGCGCGCCCGATGCTTCGTGTGCTTTTACGAACGAGCCGCCCGGATCCCAGCTTGAGAGCGCAACGAGTCTTTCGGGGTCCGCCACGATCAATTATTCGAACCTCCAGACGACCCAATTTATCGACCTCATCCTTACCTGCTATGACGGGCCGCCTCAAACCGCGCCGCGCGCGCAAGATACCATAACACTCTTTCTCTTTCCTCCGTCACCAACGCCTGACTATACAAGTATCTCCGCGGGAGTCAGCACGAAATTTAAAATCGGAGACCGTGTTCGGACCACATCGAATCTTAATGCCCGCACACAACCTGCGGTCAACGCAGAAATTATCACCACGGTCGGATTTAATTCAACCGGGGTTATTTTGGACGGGCCGGTGAGTATGGACGGATATTGGTGGTGGCAAGTTCGATACGGTCTTGGCGCCACAATAGGGTGGAGTGTCGAAAATTATCTTGAAAAAATTCCTGATGGTCCAACCATTTCTTCTCTTACCCCCTCTTTCGGGCCCGTCGGTACGGTGGTTATCGCAAGAGGGCAAAATTTTCTTACTGATAATGAAATATACATACTCCCTCCGAATCTTTCACAAGAGCTCTTTCTTATAAACGCGCCTTCGTACGATGGAACATCCCTTTCCTTTATCATACCGGAAAGTATCGTACCCGCCTGCAGTTTTAAAGATCCGCCCTGCACAGACCCGGATATCCCTGTTCTCCCCGGAAGATATGGAATATCGATGGGAAATAATTACGGCATCAGCAATACCCTCCCTTTTACCGTAGAGGAGGGACCCGCGGTCACAGAATCACTTCCACCTGCACCTGTTTCGCCATGTATCAAAACCGGATGCAGTTATCAGATTTGTGCCCCGGAACCGGTCGCAACCAGTTGCCAATGGGATACTGTGTACTTATGCTATCAGGAGGCGGCCTGTGAAATACAGCCAAGTGGAGACTGCGGGTGGACCATGACCGAAGACCTGCAATTTTGCATTGATTCCGGAGGAATGGTAACTCCCGAAGAAGCGGTGCGCACGGAGGAGGGCGGTGCGGAGACAGGCACGAGCACCCCGGAAATAGAATTGCAAGACAGGCCGATGGCGGGAAAGATAAATCTGCGATATGAAAGCCCGACTCTTTTAGAACTGACCTGTACCGACAACCAGGAAAAAACATCCTCACAATCTCTTATGCTTACCGATCAATAATTCCACTCAAATATATGCAATTTCCTTACATACAAATTATCAAAGATGCCTTTCGCGATTACACAAAGCGTTTCGGAGTATTTTTTCTGATTATTTACGCGTTCACCGCCGCATCCGAACTTTCCCGCCAGGTCATGCTTGAAAATTTTGTACGGCTTCAGTGGGAACCCGACAAATTTTCCTATTTTCATCCTCTCATTTTCTTTCCCGCCGCCGTTGCGATACTTCTCGTATTTTGGGGGTTCGCCTCGCTCTATTTTTGTTTTATCGGTATGTCGGCGGGCCAATCCGTGCTGAACGGCCTTAAAAACCTCCACCGCTATTCTTTATTTGTTTTACTTGCCACCTTTATCTCATTTACCGCCTTTATGGCGCTTCCTCTAATTGCGTTAACAATTTTACGATTCTTTGGAATTCAGATGGAGATTGTCACACAAGACATAACAATGTATCTTGTGGCGCTTCCTCCAATGTTAGTTCTTGGAGTTCCCGGAATATACATGGCTGTTTCTCTTTCTGTCGCACCGTTCATTCTTGTCCTTGAAAAAAGAGGCCTTGTCGCATCCGCGTGGTTAAGCTTTCAGAGAGTATCCCGTTTCTCCTTAAAAATCGCCTCACTTCTCATTGGGACTTTTTTGGGATGCGGTATTATTTATATCCTTGTCCTCAATGGAATATTTATGGCAAAATTATCACTCCTTGCAGATATGTCCTTACGAAAAGAATCCATGCTACGGGTTTTTATTTATTCACTTCCGTGGGTGCTTGTTTCCATCTATTTTGATCTTGTCGTATATCATATGTACTATTTTCTTAAAAAAGATAGTGAAGAAAACGGTGTCAAAACAGTAAAACAGGAAGAAATTGCTTCATGAAATTCCCGAAAATATTTACAATCTTAACACTTATCGCATTTCTGTCTGTTGCATTGGTTCCCCTCCCTGCATATGCGGGGGGTGGATTTGGGGCAATATTTGGGATGGTACTCGGCGCAATTGTAACATGGTGGTGCGGAGGATGCGGGGGGTGGGCAATGCTTGCACTGAATGTTGCAGTTCAGGCGGCCCTTATGGTTGTCCAGATGGTCACGAATACGATGGGATTGGGACTAGCCATGTTGGGGGGGTGTGCCGGAGAATATGATTCTA
>MHQO01000033.1:0-2332 GCA_001820675.1 Candidatus Sungbacteria bacterium RIFCSPLOWO2_01_FULL_47_10 | reverse complement strand
CAATCGATAAAATTACCATTGGAGCCACACCAACACCTGAAGAATTTGTGGAGAACCCGACGGATGGGATGGTGGAAGTAACCATTGAATGGACTTCCGCTGGGCAGCCCGGCACGAACATTTCGCTCAGGCTTTACGACGCCGACGCAAAAGTCCCAACATACGCGGGACAACTTATTTTTCCTCCCCAGCCGGAGCCGATCACGGAATGGGGCTGCGTTGGATATGACTCCAAGGGCCAATGCACAACATACGGATATATAACTTCATACCCCCCCGAATATTACAATGCCTGTTCCTCCGGAGATCGAATTTATAAATATCTGGTTCCGGAAGGGCGTTATCAGGCAGAAATTTGGGGCGCTTCATGCTGGCAGATGTGTGGAAGTCTTGGTTGTCCAAAGCCGGCATGTACCGGATGTGGAGGCGACCGCTTGTTGGCTAATACAAATTTCGAAGTTCCTGCATTTCCATCTCCGTTTGCCGACCTCAAAGCAAATGGGGAAGACAGCCTTCTTGAAGATGATTATTCTGCGGGAGATGATATAGAACTTTCCTGGACGAGCAAATATGCAACGGTCTGTACGTCTTTCGGCGACTGGACAGCGCCCCTTGAACGAATGGTCGTATCGACAACCACATATCAGCCCCCGCCGCCGCCTCCTGAATGCACCCAAACCGACACAAAAACCGGCGAGTGTATTGCATGGCAGTCGTATCCGAATCCACCCCTTGAATATTCAACCACCACAACATTTTTCATGGAATTGAGCGGAACCTCAATGATAAAAGCAGGAACAGGCCCCCAACGCTACGGCATCGAATGCAATCGGTTCGGGCACGCGACAACAAGCGATTTCGTAACAATCGGCGATACCCTCGGCCCGATTATAGAATCATTTAGCGCTTCGAGCACGAAGCTGTCGCCCGGCGATAAAACACAGATCGAGTGGACCGCCGGAAACGCAAGCTTCTGCAAATTCAATATTCATTCGGTTGATCTCAAAATCAATGAATCAAACGGACCAATGAACGCGTCCTCAACCGAACAATTGCGCCTCGCGTGGACAACCAAGGGATTTGATGAAAATGTTGGGAATTGTATATTCGAAAATCTTCCGGACGGCTTCGGCGGGCAAGAATTTTCAGCTCTTTCCGGTTCAACAACAGTCAGCTATGCGTCAACACCCCTTTCTCTTCCCGCCGAAGTTCTCCTTGGCCTTACATGCTTTGACGGCGACTCATTGGCGACAACCACGCCGTTTCCGCCGAGCGTTTTTGATTCGGTGTTGCTTAATCTTGACTGATGCAGCGTTTTTTCTCGTCATGAAGAACGCACGCGTTATATCAACAAGAGGTAGATATTATGCGGAATATAAAAACAGCAAACGCGCACCAATAATTGAGGGGTGTGAGTAAACAAAATTCCGTTCTTGTGAACGGAATTTTTTGTTTGTTTTTTTGACCAGCTGATGAGTCCTTAAATATGCTTAAGCATATTTGAAGACTGCATCCACACAATAGGCCGTATTTTGCTTATCAAAACCGGAAACCCAACAATGCGGCAAGAGCAGAAAAGAACACGCTATGAATCGAGTAACGCAGCGGCGCTATCAAACCCGTACGCACACTTTCGGATCTTGGCACATCACCTGCCGCAAATGTCCGCACCCCGCCTGATTGCGTAATGGTCGTTTCGGTAACCGTTCGCTGGCGTGAATCAAATTCTCCCACGGCATTATAACAGGTCAGCGTGTATGTTTCCGGCCCCCCGAAAGACGTTGTTGCCATGCCAGTCGTCGGAACGGTTGCGGCAAGAACGTATGCGGGAGTTCGAAACTCCCACATGCGGATTTCGTGCGAGTATCCGTCAAACCGGTTCCAGCCGGCGTATATCCGGTAATTATTTTCATCAACCACTTCGCGGTGCGGAGTTACGATTTTTTCCGAGCCCGCTGTTGACAAGCGCGGACTCCCCGCGGTCTTAAACCATATACGGCCGTCTTGCGACATATATTCAACGACGTAATTCTGCTCGCGGGAATTCGCGACCATGAGATATTTTGAACTTGTCGCAAAATGCGATACATCGACATGCGTTATGACAAACGGCTCCGCAGGAAGCTCTACCCTGTCGATTCCAAGGATGGTTCTTCCGTCAAGCGCAAAGCGCGTTCGAATAATCTTCGGCGTTGGTTCGTTTGTTTGAAAATATACCCAGACTTCGTTATTCGCGACAATCGCACTCGGGGACGACCCGCCAAAATCATTATATCCGTTCCATCCGCCGCCTGAAACCGTAGAACTTCCGATAATGATTCCTCTATCGCTC
>MHQO01000032.1 GCA_001820675.1 Candidatus Sungbacteria bacterium RIFCSPLOWO2_01_FULL_47_10 | reverse complement strand
AAAAACCTGATAAAACTTCGTACGTCGGAAAGCCGGGGTCGGGGTAGATCACTTCGTCGCCCGATTGCACAAGTGCGGCAAACGTCAAAAAGATCGCGGTTTTTGGGCTTGGGGTTGCCGCGATTTGGTTTTCGAAAAACTCAATACCGCGAGTCTTCGATAAATATCCTGCGACCGCTTTTCGAAATTCTGGAAGCCCTAAGGGCTGGGTATAGCGCGTCATCCCTTTGTCAAGGGCTTTTTTTGCCGCTTTAACAATACTTTTCGGCGTCGGAAAATCCGGTTGTCCTATTTCAAAGTGAATAATCTTTTTTCCTTGCGCCTCAAGCGCTCGCGCTTTCGTGAGCACCGCAAACGCGCCTTCAGGCAAAAGCGCATTCATGCGGTCGGCAAGTTTGTTTTCTGAATTTTTCATAATCCTGGGATACTATTTTCTCCTACCCGTCCTTATCGCGCCGCAGGACCGGTATTTCGCAAGCCATATCATCGGTCCTTTTTCAAAAGTTTGCTTATTACCGCAAAAAAAGAATCGGGAAAAAACAAAAGAATCCGGAACAGCGCGGTTGAAAAAAGCGGGTAATACGCAACATTTCTCTTGCTCTCGATCAGCCGAATAAGCGCTCGTGCCGCTCCCTCCGTCTTCCCCACATAAAAACCTTTCGCGACCATTTTCCCCTCTTCATTCCGCTTTACATGAATAGACATCGGCGTTGCGATAGGACCAAAATACATTATCTTAAAAAAAATGTTATCACCCGCATACCGGAGTTTGAGGCCCCGAAATGCCATGGAAAGAGCGGCTTTTGATGCAGGATATGATGCTCTTTGCCAATCAGGCCGAAAAGCGGAGGTAGACGACACGGCGATGAACTGACCCGCCTTACGCGCGGCAAAATCCGCGATAAACGCTTCAACCCACGATAGCGCCCCGAAAACATTTATCTTAAAAACTTGCTCAAAAACGGAGTTGTCATAGTGCGGCTCGCAATCGATGACAAACGCCGCCGCGTTCAACACGACGGCATCAGGAAGAAAATTTTTCTTTTTCACCTCCTGTAAAACGCGACTCACGGCCGATGTATCCGATGTATCGCAAACACTATATAAAAAAGCATCGGAACCAATTTCGGATGAAAGCCCTTTCAATTCCTTTTCACGCCTTGCAATCCCCCATACCGTATGACCTGCGGCGATCAATTGTTTTGCCAGTTCCCGCCCGATACCGGACGATGCACCGGTGATAAATACGTTCACTATTTTAAAATTCTAAATCCTAATATTTAAATCCTAAACAAATTATAAATTCAAATGTTCCAAATATTAAACCTGCGTTTTAAATTTCTGATTTCGAAAATTAGGATTTGTTTAGAATTTCGGATTTCGAATTTAAGGTTTTATATTCTTATAATCATTTATGACCTCGTCCACTATCCCGACCGGGCGGTGTTTCACTTCTTCAAAAATTCTGCCAAGATACTCGGCAATAACCGCAAGCGAAATCAACTGAATTGCGCCCAAAAAAAGCACGGCAATCAAAAGCGTCAGGAAACCGGATGGCGGTTCGAGAAAAAACGCAAGACCGATATAAAATACGATTCCCAAACCCGCAAGGACCGTAACCAGCACCGCAAGATATGCAATCCACTCAAGCGGTTGGTATGAAAACGAAAAAATGATTTTTTTTGCCCACCTGATCAGCCACACGAAACTATTGTTGGATTCCCCCGCAAAACGGTCTTGTCGTACATACGGAATACCGATGGTCTTGAACCCGACATATGCGCGGATGCCCCGAATGTAGCGGTCAACTTCGGGAAAGCCGTTTATCACGTCAAGCGCCCTGCGGCTGATAAGCGAAAAATCCCCCGCATCAAGAGGAATATTGATATATGAAAGATGCTTGAAAATCCGGTAAAAAATTTTATAGCCGATCCGGCGAATCGTGGTGCCCTCTCTTCGCTTTCGAATGCCATAAACAATATCATGTCCGTCAAGCCATTTCTTTACGAATTCAGAGAATAGTTCCGGCGGATCCTGCAAATCGCCGTCAAGAAGAATTGCCGCCTCTCCAGTCGCATATTTCATTCCGCTCGTATATGCCGCCTGCCCTCCGAAATTTCGCGAATGGTTAATAACAATAAGCCGCTTGTCCTTGGCGGCCTCGACTTTCAACACGTCATACGCGTTATCCGGACTCTTGTCATTGACGTAAATAATCTCGTAATTCCGGGTAATGCCGTCCATAACCCCCCGCACCCTCTTGAGCATCTCATGAACCGATCCGGCATCATTGTAGCAGACGATGACAATAGAAATTTTTTTACTGGTGAGCATGGTGTCTAATTTATTTCCGAGGATTTTTCCTGCGGAAGCGATTCTGGCACCGGGTCGATAATCATATTCTTCATGAATTCGTCTCTCGGCAAAAACGGAGCCATATCTTCAAGCGGCTTTGAAATATACTTCCCCTCCGGCGTGCGATCGGCAACGAGTTTCGGAATAAGCTTCTGGGATTCATCAAGCATTACATCGCAAAGAACCGGCCCTTCGGCATCAAGAATGCTGCGAATTTTTTCACGGAGCTCGTCATGGCCTGAAATTCTCACGGCAGAAATGCCATATGCTTCAGCTACTTTCACAAAATCGGGCGCGGTGTATCCGGAATCGTTTGTCGTTCCCGTGTAACGCCCGTCAAAATAAATCTCCTGAAACTGTTTTATGATCCCGTAAGCATTATTGTTCAAAATGAAAATTTTAACGGGAACATTATAATTCTTGATTGTCTGAAACTCCTGAATATTCATCTGAAATCCGCCGTCGCCGTCGAGACACACAACGCGCCGTTTTGGACCCGCGCGCCCTGAACGAAGTTGAAGGGCGAAATACGCTCCAATGGATGCCGGAAACGAATACCCCATGGGGGAATGGGCAAATGCGGAAAAAAACTCCTGGCCTTCTTTTACCTCAAATGCCTGTACTGCCCACACAAGATTTCCGCCCTCATCCGCAACGATGACATCTCCCGACCCAAGCTCCTCAGATAATGTTTTAACGAACACATACGGGTTTACAAATTTCTTTTGCGCATAATATTCGGGCAGTACCGATGGATATTTCTTTTTCCAACTCCCGCATTGCTCAACCCATTCGGAAATATCAGGCATCACGGCGCAATTCCCCGTTTCTTCGGCAAACGCCCGGATAAAATCGCCCGCATCGGCGACAATCGGCATATCGATGGCGGTGATCCCTTTTTTTAATTCTGATTCATCGACGTCAACAACGATTTTTTTCGCGCCTCTCGCAAAACTTTTTCCGTTGCCAGAAATCTGCCGCGTATCGAGGCGGGATCCAATTGCAAGCACGAGATCGGAATTTTGAACGAGAAAATTAGAACCGCGGTTTCCGTACACGCCGAACTGCCCGAAATACAACGGATGGCCGTGCGGAAGAATATCAAGCCCGCTCCATGTGGAAATAATAGGCACTCCGAGAGCTTCTGCGAGCGATCGGAATTCATTCACGGCTCCGGCAATTTTAATTCCCATTCCGCAGATAATAACCGGCCGTTTTGCCTGCCGAAGCAATTCAATCGCTTTTTTTACATTCGCTCGCAACAATGAAAAATTATCTTTTTCTTTATTCGGCGTGAAGCCCTCAAGTGTGTCGGGGTCTACATCCGCATGCTGGACATCCAACGGAATATCAATGAGCACGGGGCCGGGCCTTCCGGACAAAGCTTCGTGAAACGCCTTGTCCAGGTGATGCTTGATTGTTTTCGGATCGGTTACCATCACCGCATATTTCGTAATCGGCCGGACCATCTCAACAATGTCCGTTTCCTGAAAACCTATCTGCCGCACTTTTCGCTCGCCTTTTGTCTCGTGAGCATTTACCTGCCCCGTGATAAAAATGCCTGGAATGGAATCAAACCACAAACAGCACATTCCCGTAATGAGGTTTGTAGCACCCGGACCCGATGTTGCAACCGCTACCCCGGTATTTTTCGTGACCCTGCTATACGCATCCACCGCCATGGCCGCCGCCTGCTCATGCTGAAAACAGACATACTGCATATCTTTATTTTTTCCCAGACTGTCAACAATGTGTGCGCATGCTCCCCCAATGACAAGAAAGGCATGATGTATGCCCTTGTCAACAAGATACTGCACCAAATAATCGGATAATTTCATACTATTTGCGTGCGAAGCACTTCATTAAAAATACCAAAAAAAGATATTGTTGTCTATATCTAGTCTAGGGTATTGACAACCGCAGGCAATCATGCAACAAATACCGCAGGTCATTTATAACCGCTCTTAGGGGGCCAAGAAACCATGCCATCCGTTACGATTGTACCCAATAAAGACGATGTCAATCTTGACACTGTGAGACAGTTAATAAAATTTTTTGTTGACAAAATTGCGCTCATCGCAATGCGCCATTCATTCGAAACAAATTTTTACAACAATCTCATTGTCTCCCGAGTTGGAGAATGCTCCATCACAAAATTCGACCCGGTTGAAAAGAAGTTGGAATTCGAATTTGCAAGACATTCCATCTCTTGCGGAAATCCACGAGACAGCGTAGCCGCAGAACTGGCGCGGTTCGTTGCGTTCGCAAACGAACTTTCGGATGCAACCGGTTTCAAGATTGAAATCCAAGCGCCTCTTTATTATTATGATTAAAATATCTTTGCGGTTTCACCAGCTTGAGACCGCTTTTTTTATTACCCGATAGCTGGACAACAAAATAAAAAAATGATACCGCTCAAGTATAAAAAGCCCTTTGATAAACTGGGGGTAATGCATGCGCTTTGATACACTGGCACAGCACGGCGGATATGACCCGAAAGAACACCGCGGGCACCGGTCGGAGCCGATTTATGTGGGTGTGGCGCCCGTTCAGCCTGATTCGGAAACCGCGCGGCGAGTTTTTGTGGGAGAAGAAGAAGGGATTATTTATCCCCGCTTCGGAACGGAAAATAGCAGAATGGTTGAAAAACGATTGGCGCTCCTTGAGGGCGGAGAAGCCGCGGAAACATTTGCAACCGGGCTTGCCGCGATCAATTGCATGCTTTTTGCGCTTACAAAACCAAAGGACATCGTTGTGGTCCAGGAACGGATTTATGGCGGAACGACACAGTCACTGAAGGTATTTTTTTCTGATAGAAGGGTTATTTTTGTAAAGGACATGAACGACCTCGATGAACTTTCTCAAAAAACAAAAGGGCTACGGCCGAAGTTCGTCTTTACGGAAATACTTTCAAACCCGACTCTTGACGTTCTCGACGTCAAAAAACTTGCGGAATTTTCACGGCGCAATAAAGCAAAACTCGTCGTCGACAGCACCTTTGCAACGCCCGTTCTCTCGCGGCCGCTCGAATTCGGCGCCGATATTGTCATTCACTCAACGACAAAATTCATCAATATCGAAAACATGGGGGGTATTGTTATCGGGCAGAAATCGGATGTTCAAATGGTCCATGAAGCGGCGAAATTCTACGGTGCGACCTGCTCCCAATATGACTTAAAGGAAACGCTCAAGGGCATACGATTCCTGCCGATAAAGGTGCGGCGACAATCCGAGACCGCATTGGAGATCGCAAGGTTTCTCTCTCGGCACCGCGCCATTAAGCAGGTTTATTACCCGGGGCTTCCGAACTCGCGAAACTACTACCTTGCAAAAAAATATCTGCCCGATGGCTGCGGCGGCATGCTTGCCTTCGAGACGCACGGCACAGGAAAAGACACGAAGAATTTCATCGACACTCTTGCGCTCATTTCCAACGTCGTAAACCTCGGCTCAACGTGGTCAAACGTAACCTATCCGCAGGAGACGACTCATTCAATCCTTGATCCGGAAACGCGGCTTTCATCGGGCATAACGGAAACGTTTGTCCGTTTCTCGACCGGCCTTGAAGATGCGGATGACCTTCTTGAAGACCTTGACCAGGCGTTGAGAAAAATTTCAAACTAATATCCCGCACTCCTGCGGGATTTTGCATTCAGCGCATACTCGATGTTTCAACTTTCTTTAATCTTGATTCATGATCAAGAAGTGTATCATTAATCCGTTTATGAGAAAGCGTATGAGCGGCATCCTCTTTCATCATCGCATCAAGTTTTGTGATGACTTTGTCATTTGATTGAATTGTGTTTTTGCTTATTTCGGTTACAATCTCGGTTTTCATGCCTCCGATCTCAGTTTTAACTGACGCTATTTGTCCTTCAACATTTCGTACTCGTTGATCCAATTTCGAATAATCACGCTGAATAATAGCGCCCAGCCGATCAAGAGTCATTTTTATTTTTTTTATCTTTTTCATGGCCTATATTTTCATAATAACCGCACCTAAAAATACGTCAAGTCAGCGAGTGCCGAATTTCTTTATCATCTCAATCACATATCGAATCTCTTTATCCGTCATTGTCGGAAAATAGGGCAATGAAACAAGATGAAGCCATGACCATTCGGCTACCGGCGTTTTGGACCGAATGCCGCGCTTCTTTAAATACGAATGGTGATAAATCGGCTCAAAGTGAACCCCGGTCGTAATTCCCTTTGACGAAAGATAATCAACAAACCGATCCCGCGCCTCAACGCGGATAATATAGAGCCACCACCCGCTTTTCGTATATGGTCTGTCTTTGGGCGTTTTAAGCCATGGAATTCCGGCGAGTCCCCGATTATATATGTTCCTGATTCTGTCTTTTTGCCGAAGCATCCATGGAAGTTTTTTAAATTGCGCAAGGCCGATTGCCGCGTGAATATCGTTCATATTATATTTCCATCCAAGTTCAACAACATCATATTGCCATGTGTATTTTTTAACGCCGGAAAACCTCGACCATGTATCGCGGCTTGTTCCGTAAAATCGAAGTCGGCGCAAACGCTCGGCAATTTTTGCATCGCTCGTAAGGATCATGCCGCCATCTCCGGTTGTCATATTCTTCTTTGACTCGAAACTCAAGCACCCGGCATTTCCGATTGATCCGACCATTTTCCCTTTATATCGCGCGCCCTGCGCATTTGCGCAATCTTCAATTACGACGAGTTTATGCCTTCGGGCAATCTTCATGATCGCATCCATGTCGCAACTATGCCCGCCTAAATGCACGGGAATAATTGCGCGGGTCTTTTTTGTGATTTTCCGCTCTATGTCCTCCGGGTCGATACAAAGCGTATCCTCCTCAACATCGGCAAAAACAGGCTTCGCACCGTTAAACATGACTGCGTTTGCGGTTGCGGCATGCGTGATGGGGGGGATAATCACTTCTCCTGAAGTCACACCGAGCGCCTCAAGAGACAACTGAAGCGCTGCGGTGCACGACGTCACGCCGACCGCATGTTCAACCTCGTTCGCCCGCGCAACTTTCGCCTCAAGCTCAACGGTCTTCGGCCCCATGCCGACCCATGCGCTTTTAAAGACCCCCGCAAGCTCATGAAGTTCTTCATCTCCAAGGTGTGGTTTAAAAAGTGGAATTCTCATAATCATACTGTACACTACGCCCACAAGAAACAAAAGGTTAACGGCTGACTTTGGAATAAAGCGTACCCCCCCTGCCCTGTTAAGTATTCTGGAATGAGGCTACACTGACAAGGGACTGTTGCCG
>MHQO01000031.1:7710-13405 GCA_001820675.1 Candidatus Sungbacteria bacterium RIFCSPLOWO2_01_FULL_47_10 | reverse complement strand
GTGAGTAATCTGTGCTCATTTTACCATTTTCTTCATCATCTTTCTCTGTGGATAAAGGGGCTATTCGGCAACAGTCCCATGTCATCACCGAATGCTTGGGGAAATTCTTGAACAAGCAGGTCAACCAAACGAGGAGCATTCCATTGAGCCTCTTCATATACATGCATGGGGTTGCCATAAAACCTTTCATCAAGAACCTCGATAACTTCTTGCATGATCCAGTGGCGGTGCTCAAGAAGCGGAATGATATTCGCGCCTCTAAAAAATTCCGCGGTTTTTGAAAACGCGGCAAAATGCGGCGCAAGGGTCCGTGCCGTAACAGGATTATTTCCAAACTGTCGATAAAAACAACGCTGCATCGCAATCGCCCCCCTGAAGGGCCTCGATGGATCTTCGGAATTTTCCACGGTATATTTATCACTTGGGTTGTCGAAAATGGGAAAGCAGAAATTAACCGCCGAACTTACCAGCGAAAGCGCGGCAAACGCGCAATCGTCCTTCGGATGAACTCCGGGAAAATGCCAGTGTTCGACTCTTTTCCCTTTTTTCTTCAGCTCGCGCGCATATTGATATGCCGCGTTTCGGTCAACGGATACAAATTGAGTAAGTCCGTTTGTTTCACAAAAATTCCAGAGTGTAATAATATCCATTTGCGATTTCAGCATGATTCCCCTCGTTTTTTGTTTTCAATGGGCAGATTCTGTTTACCACGCTCGCAAGCATATGACAAATTTTTTATCCACAATACAAAAAACGATCCGTTGGGACCGTCTTTGGTATTCGTTGCAAAATGGTCGGAAAATTCTATTCAACCGTGCCGGTGTCATGCGGTTTTTCGTCGTGGTTTGCCGTTCACTGGCATACACCGCCAAATTCCCTTCTTTCATACATAGTGGTGGCGCAACACATGCAAAAGTTTTTCTTCCAGAATCTCAATTTTAAACTGCTTGCCTTTATTGACCCTTTGCGTGTGCTCCTCTTCGGATTCATCTCCCATATAACCTGCATCGTCAAGAAAGTGGAGATTACGAATAACCCCGAGTGCTTCTTTCAGCTCATTTTGATCAATACCTCGTTCCGGCGACCCGGCGGAGCTTGATAAATCCAAATGCCCTTCAAAGATTTCCAAAATACGTTCGCATTCAACCTTGTTGAATCCATGATGGCTCAAGTCGTTAATAACTTTCTTCAAATCGGTTTCCGTAATGTGCGGTTTTGAAACGTCAAATAAACCCATGATAACGAAGAATCATATTATAAGTTTGTATCTTTATCCAGAGTATATCATGCAACGGTAAATTTCAAGTCCATTATACACACTGTCAATTGTTCACAAAAAGAACCACACGAGCCGACTATAATGCTTATTGTTGAAAAAACACCAACATCCCGCAATGTGCGCTTGTGGATTTAATCCTTGTATAATATACTGCAGAAAGAGCTCTTTTCAAATAAGGAGCCGGCGGCACATGAACGGATTAGGGCTGGTTTCGGCAAAAAAGCTTATTGGTCTCGAGTTTCCCGACCGCGAAACATTTCGGAAAGCGGCGCGTATCGCCGCTGAGAAAAAAATACCAGTGGACGCTCCCGGCCGGAAAACGCTTGTTATCAAAAAAACTGACAAGAAATACTTCAAACACCTGTTGTTCACTGAAAGACGTATTGCCATTCCTGAAATGCTTTCGCAAAACGAGCTTGTGCTCCTCCGAAAAAAATACGAACGACTTCCTAAATAACAAAAGGGCAAAAGGCCCTTTTCCTTTTATCTTTTTTCATACACTGAGCTACTGCGGTTTCCGGTTGTTTGATGCGGCCCAAGAAAACCCTGGGCAAATTTTTTCACTATTGTCCCAGGTTTTCTGTTCCGTTATCACACCTCCGCGATAACCGGCGGGGGCTCCTGCGTCGCATCGGCTGATGCGGCAACGGCGGCCATCTTCCCGCCAACGGGAATATCTATCTCACATATTCCCGCAACACAGGCAAGCTCATGCGACCCGGTTGTTTGATCGTCTTCTTCATAATTGATGATGGTCGAAAAATCAACCTCCGGCATGCGAGACAAAAGCTCGCGATATTTTTCTTCATCCACTTCTTCATAGGGAGCAAGTTGATACACGTGGTCTTCCCGCGGCAGGAACGAAAGCCCGCCCAGCATGTCCCAATTTTTATAGAGCCAATTGGCGGTCGCGATCCACTCGTCATCTCCGACCGAAATCGTAACGGATGGATTGTGTTCGGTATAGTTTTCTTTCACGACTTTCCAATATTCGAGTTGCTCCAATGCCGACATGTCGTTTCGAAACACCGTATCTTTTGTCGGAGCGCGCACGGGAAACTCGAGGACGTATGTTGTCGCCGAACTTTCAAGCTGGCCCACCTCCGGATGATACGGAAATTTCTGATCCTTCAGCATGTGGAATAATGGATCACTTGCCGAGATACGGACACGGCGAATGTAATATCTTGCGTGTCTCGGGTGCATGCCGGATGAGGCATCCACCAGCTGGGATACGGTGCCCGAAGGTTTTACGCACGTAATGCATGTCGATGCGTTAATGCCGAAGCGCTTGGCGTATTCGCGATTCACCGCAATCGCGCGTTCGCGAAGTTTTCGAAATACCGCAGGTTTTCGCACCACGGGACAATCCCACTGGCCAGTGACCGAAACGCCGAGAAGCCGTTCTTCCTCACAGTTTTTCTTCCATTCCTTTGAAATATATTTGAAGTTCGTAAGCGTTGATTGATATGTTCCGAGAATTGTCGCAAGGCGGATCTTGGCAAGAAGGGTTGATTCCGTATCCTCCGGCCGTGCCACAACTTCAGAAAGATTGCAGAACTGCTTGCTTTTCAGGGTTATTTCTCCACAAGGATTCGTACCTGCAGTTTCCCAGTCTTTTTCAAACACTTTCCAGCGGCGCTTAGGGAGCTGTTGTTTAAGCCCGCCGCGGTTAAGGATTCCCCGCTCGCCGGACCCCGACTTGATCAGCGCCAGCCATTCTTCAAGAAACTGCTTTGCGTCCGGCTTTTCATTATACACGGCGGAATTATTTGCCATTGCCCGTTGGGGGTCTTGAACATAAAACTGGCCCATCTTCGCCCTGCGCATATCTTCATCGTCAAGATCGGAAAGACTGATCAAAGCGCTCCTGCGGACACCCCCCATTACGACCACTTCGCCGATTTTGCAGATAACATCGTGAACGTCAAGATTGGTCAGACGCTTGCCCTGGCGATTCAAAATTTTCACGCGGGAAAATTCAAGGAGCGCCTTTAGCGGCTCAGGGCCGGAACTTTGCCCCCCCATTGTCTTTAAGCGGGCGCCGGCGGGGCGAAGGCGGGAAAAATCAAAGGATATATCCTTTCCCGAAAACCATGTCTTAAGACCGAGCGTTAACGCCTCTCCCCATCCCTCTTTGCTGTCCTCAACAACAAACGCCTTGAGTATGCGGCCGGTCTGCCGCTTGATTAACGGAAGTTTTTGCACGTTCTGCGACTCGACCGAAAAACCGACACCGGTTCCGCACATCAAAAGATACATGATCTCGGCAAAGTCGATAAGGCGGGATGGGGCAATATATGAGCAATTATAGGCGCACACGTTCGTCTTCTCCGCCGCCTCGCCCGCGCTCCACATGAGCCGCATCGAAGGCATGACTTCCTGACGCAAAATCGCCTCGCGTAATTCGTTATATTCCTGTTCTGTAAGCCGGCTACCGATATTTTTTTTCATAAAATTCACATACCGATCCATTGTTTCAATCCATGTCTCGCGCCTCCCTTCCGAATCGATCCAGCGCGAATACGAGCGGTAATAAATGAATTCCGAAAGCGGATTTTTGAAAAATTTTTTACTTTCCCGCACCAGCTGACGGACCGCTTCGGGCACGAATTTTTCTTTTTCGCGGATTTCCGCTCGTTTTGTCCGATAGATGATATATGCCTTCGCGGTTTTCGGAAAATCAAGCATGATGAGCGCTTGTTCAACAACATCCTGGATTTCCTCAATGGAAGGAATATGGCTTGACGGATATTTCTTGGAAAGTTCCCGAAGAACGCGTTCCCGGATCCGCTCGGGGTCGCGCGTCAAATTGCCCTCTTTTGTCGCCTCCATTGCCCGATACACCGCATTTCTAATGCGTCCGGAGTCGAATGGAACGATCCTGCCATCGCGTTTTTTTACTTGTTTAAAGGGTGTTTTGGGAGACATAAATAATTATGATGCCAATCCGATGCGAATTGTATGACAATTCGGCGGATTGCAAAGAGTGTTCAAAAGCATTGGGAACCTTTTACCATTGATACGCGCCTTTTGGCCCTTTCGCATTTCATTTCTATTGTTACGGACAGCGCGCCCGAAGAACAATGTGATCGCTTCAATTCGTAATTCGTATATTGGCGTACATTCGTATGTTCGTGGTAACTCCGTGGTAAAAAATGCCAGCAATCTCCTATGGAAAGAATGAACGTCATGCAGAAACGAGAATGTGGATTTTTGGATACCACCTCTTTTCCTGCCGCGAGCTTTCCAGACGAGATTGCTGGCGCAAAAAAACAAAAAAATTTTTAATTGCTCTCTTGCTTCCATGATATCGCGAAAAAAAATTTTTGCAAAAATAAAAACTGTGGATAAACGAAAAAAATTTTTAAGGAGTTTTTTCCGATGGATAACGGCGATATTTCAGCAGGCCTTGACAAATAGAAACATAAGTGATATATAGAAAAAAGCTCGCTAAAAATCAAGCCCAAAAGGGTAACGGATGAAACAGGTTGCCGCAATCATATTCGGTACGGCAGTACTTTTGTCGGTTTTCGGCGTATCCAGTGCGGAACTTTCGTGGCGGCCTATTCATGAAATTACTGAATCTGAAATCGGCACGATTGCGGCCGCATCGCATCAGTCAAGGGGCCGTGTTATCGAGGAACTTATGAAAAAAGCCACGCATTTCGCGACTATCCGCGGACTGGTTGCGGTATATTATATTGACGGAAACGAGGGATATTATGGTGGTTATAAGAATCAAACTGCTTTTGATTCTCAAAAAGATGAATGTTTCGATAGTGACGACTTGGGGTGCGGATTCTCCGCGTCGCAAAATAATTCTTCTGAAAATCAATTCGATCCTGTTAGACAGCGGGCGAGTGAGATCTATGATAGATTTGCAGAAATCTGGGCTGCTAGAAAGGGTGACTCGCTTACACCCGACGAGCTTTCCGAAGCAGATGCCTTAATGACCGAATTCATGAACCTTCTTCTTCTTCCGGCGGTTCTTGATTCCGTTGATAAGAAATTTGTATACTGGGCGGCACATCGCGGTAATCGCTATCTTGAGCTGTTTGAAATCACTTCTTCTTCGCTCACAAACCACGAAGTCGCGGAATTTTATGCCGAATATATCATCTATGCAAACGACCCTATTTCTCGAACAGAAGACCGGCCCGACGAAAGCCAGGTCGCAGAAGCAATAAAAAAGCTGACCGATGCTGTGATGAAAATGGACAAAGATGAAAAAATATATCTAGACTCCGCAACAAGTATGGCCGTGAAGCGGATCGATCCTCAAGCGTATGCATTAATGAAACAATTGCTCCCTGATATTTTTTTAGATTAAAAAGACAACAAATCAAAAAACGCCCGGTATTGATCGCGATGCGATCAGCCGAAGGCGTTTTTTTATTTGTTTCTCATTTTCAA
>MHQO01000031.1:0-7659 GCA_001820675.1 Candidatus Sungbacteria bacterium RIFCSPLOWO2_01_FULL_47_10 | reverse complement strand
GGTCGGGACTTGAAAAACATTGGTGACGAAGTAATACAAAATAAAATAACCCACAACTCAATGCGGGGTTACCGAGGATTTATTCCCCCCTTATTTCTTTCTCCTCAAAAAAGCCGGCACGGCATCCCATTCGGCCTCTTCTTCCTGTGCTTTTTGATGAGCATGAGTCACGGAATTCCCGTTTATTGGTATTTTCACGCCCCCCCCGTTCGATCCGTTCGTCCCGTTGTTTATTCTTTTTTCTTCACGCCGTACGTTCATGCCGTCATTTCCGCCGAATCCGGTCGCAATAACCGTGATTTTAATATCCCCTTTCTTCATCCGTTCGTCATGCACCGCGCCGAAAATTAATTTTGCATCTTTGTCGATTGAGTCGGTAATTACTTTTGCCGCTTCGTTTATCTCCCACATGGAAAGATCCTGCCCGCCGGAAACATTAAACAGCACTCCTTTTGCGCCATGAATGGAAATATCCAACAGCGGGGAATTGATCGCAAGATTTGCCGCCTGCACGGCCCGATTTTCGCCCGAAGCGACGCCGACACCCATCAGGGCCGTTCCGGTATCCTCCATAATCGTTCTGACATCCGCAAAATCGACATTCACAAGGCCCGGCATGGTGATAAGATCGGAAATCCCTTGAACGGCGTTTTTTAAAACGTCGTCGCACATCTTGAACGCGGCGATAAGCGGAGTATTTCGCTCTATAAGATTCAGGAGGTTATTGTTCGGAACCGTAATCAAGGCATCAACATTGTCCTTCAATCTGCCCCATCCATCCTCGGCAATTCTCATTCGTTGCGCCCCTTCAAATTGGAATGGCTTTGTGACTACCCCGATCGCAAGCGCTCCGGAATTTCGCGCGGCTTCAGCGACAATCGGAGCGGCGCCAGTTCCCGTTCCTCCTCCGAGGCCGCAGGTGACAAACACCATGTCTGAACCCTTCAGCGCGTCCTGGATTTCATCGTTATTTTCTTCGGCGGCCTGCTTTCCGATTTCGGGATTCATGCCGGCTCCGAGGCCTTTTGTCAGGTTTTTTCCGATGTGGATTTTTGTTCCCGCTTTGTGGTGGTGCAAGTGCTGGGCATCGGTATTGATCGCGATAAAATCAACCCCGTGAATGCGGGAATCCATCATGCGCGTAATTGCGGCCCCACCCGAGCCGCCGACTCCGACCACCTTGATGCGCGCGTATGTTTCTATATCGGGTTTTACTTGTGGCATGATTGAGAAGCAAGCCTAAACACATACGATCACGAAACAACAGATGCAAATGGAATTTTTGTGTTGGTTCTTGCGTTACGTTTGCTTCGTATTCTTCTTAATTCAATAATATAATTTAAAAACAAAGTAGCAATATGGACAAAACTTGAAAAGCATGACGTTGTGGTACCTACCAATTACGAATATCTTTTCGAATTACGAATTCGTAATTCGGATTCATTCGTAATTCGTAGGATTACGGTATAAACACCCTCAGCCAATTCTTCACTTTCGATGCAACCAACGTGAATGTCGCGTTATAAAAATATGGATTGTCGCCTGATGCTTTATTCACCTGCCACGCAATAAGCCCCAAAGCGACCGGGTAGGCAAATAAAAGTTCCTGCAAGCCCTTATCCGCCTCGTGGGGGAGGTTAACGGTTTTACCGACCTCAATCGGAAGCTTAAGTTCTTTTTTTGCAATTTCCTCTATACCGGGAATCCGCGACGCACCCCCGATCAAAACGACACCAGCCGGCAGAAGCCCCGATCGGTCTATCCGTTTCAATTCCTTTGCGGCAAGTTCCAAAATGTCCTTGAGGCGCGCTTCGATAATTTCGGCGATGTGTCGCTTAAGAAAGACCGATTGGTCGTTTAACCCCAGATCGGCAAGTTTAATCGTCTCTTTCTTTGAAAACGTCTCGGGAAGAGAGTGGCCGAATTCCAATTTTATTTTTTCCGCCATATCGACGTGCACCTGAAGCCCTACGGCAATATCGTGGGTGATGTGCGTGCCGCCTACCGAAAAAACTCCTGCATGAATCAGGCGGCCCTCTTCCCACACGGAAAAATCCGATGTTCCTCCGCCGATGTCAAGAAGCATGACACCAAGCTCCTTCTGGCGTCGCGAAAGCACGGCCTCGGCTGATGCAAGCGATGAAAAAACAAAATCATCAATTTCAAGCCCGGCGCCCTCAATGCATTTTACAATCGCCTTTAGGGATGACTTTGAACCGTCAACCACCATGGCGTCAACCTCAAGGCGGATTCCCGACATTCCGACAGGGTCTTTTATGCCATCCTCGGAATCGATCGTATATTCGCGAGGGACAATATGAATAATCTCGCGATTTGGATTTTTTGGCATTGAATTTTCTGCGGCTTGAATCACGCGCTGGACATCTTCGTGGACGATTTCGCCGTCCGCACGGGATATCGCAACCACTCCTCGTACATGCGATGTGTGGATATGGGTGCCGCTTACTCCAACGACTGCCCGCCGAACCCGAACGCCCGATGACTTCGAAGCGTCTTCAACGCATTTCTTGAGGGAAGCAACAACTTCGTCGATATCCGCAACCGTTCCTTTGCGCATTCCAAATGTCGGACTTTGCGCAACGCCCAAAACGCGGATTCCTCCATCCTTTTGCTTTTCGGCAACGATCGCGGAAATCGCGGTCGTTCCGATATCAATTGCGGTGATGATGTGACCCATGTGCAGAAGATTGAAGGTGGCTTGTGGAATGTAGAATGTAGTACGTTCTACGTTCTGCACGCCCATTTTCGTCATCCTAAAAAATAGCCCTTGTGAGAACTTCTCTCTCGATTTTCCCTGACTTCAGTTCCGCTCCATGCGATTTCTCGTGGTGAAGTCCTCCTAAGTGAAGCATACCATGCAAAATCATCCATGTCATCTGGTATTTATATGAATTTCCCTGCATTTTTGCATCATGCCGTATGACTTCAGGACACACCAAAATCTCGCCGTAGTGCGGCCCATATCGAAACGACAGAACATTCGCTGGCTTCCGTTTCTTCCGATATGCCAGATTGAGGCGGAGTGCCTGCTTTGGGGTGATTTCTTTTACCGTAATTTCCTTCGGGAGTTTTCGCAAGAGTGTTTTGGGTAAAATCTTCTTTATGCGTTTGACCACAGAATTTCGTTTCATATATCCAGCGGCGGAGCGTTATACCCCCGACCAATTATTTCGCCATCCTTCACAATAACAGTCCCGCATTTTGCGCGAAAACACAAGGCGCCCCCGGCAACTTCCGTTGCTTGGTTCATCCACCGGATTGCTTCTTTTTTCTTTTGTCCGACCATGTATTTCATTTTCTACAACTCGTTACTGCTTCAAGATGGTTAAGGCTTGAACTATGTAGGAAACTATGATAGGTTGATTTTAGCACCTTCTTTCACAGACGAGGCGCGCGATGACGACAGTTTTCTTTGTGCTTGCTACCCTGGCAACATTTTACTTTCTCGCCCATTTCCCGGCGGCTATGTATATCAAGCACAAAAACCCCATCGCCACAATATCTATCAAGTGGCCGGTATTTGCCGCACCGCTCATCCTTTGGCTTGCAACAGCCATCAGTTACTTTCTGGCTTGATCCATACAGCTCCATGCCTCAACAAACGAGGCTTTTTTCTTTGTCCTTACTGCCTGCGACACTTCTGCTTTTTCAATAACCAACCACAGGGATTTTCCTTATTTTAAGCCATTTTTACGGCTATTGACAAATTCTGTCAGTTTGCTATAATACCTTTGTACCCTGAAGAGGGTGCGAGGGGCCTGGACTTACGAGTCCTGGCAAAACCCGCGGTGCGGCGGCATGCCGTACTGTGAGGCCTAGGGAAACTTGGGCCTTCTTTTTTATCCTCACGCCCCATGACACCTTTTATATTTCTTCCGCAAACCACGTGGTTCAATTCACAGTTCATCCAAAAATAGCACGCATGGAGCGTACTATGTTTTGTTTACTGAGGCAGTATTTTTTTGACCGCATCCCTCACCCGATCTCCCGATGCCTGTCCCTTTGTTTTTTTCATCACTTCTCCCATAACACGCCCAAAATCCTTTGTGCTTGACGCCCCCGCGCTTTTTACCGCGGCGATCACAATTTTCTCGAGTTCGTCATCGTCCATTTCTTTCGGCAGATACTCTTCAAGTATTTTCAGCTCGGCCGATTCCTTATCGGCCAAGTCTTTCCTGCCGCCTTTTTCATACTCCTGAATTGCGTCTTTTCGTTTTTTTGCCTCGGAACGAATTGCCGCCAAAACTTCCTCATCAATCAACCGGCTTTCTTTCTCTAAGTCTTTAGCTTCGAGGGTTTTTGAGGTTTTTGCCTGTTCCGCCGAAGCTTTAGCGAGACGAGTCCGTTTCTCGATTTCTCGGTTCCTGATTGCCGCAGAAAGCATGCGTAAAACAGAAAGCCGCAATTCCTCTTTCTTCCGCATCGCGTCTTTCAAGTCATCTTCAATTTTTTGTCTGAAAATCATACTTGGTTAGAAGCAATGAAAAAACACAAGACAACGTTTCATCTTGCATGCCAATGCGCATATAACGCCCTACTTTATTTTCCCCAGCTTTATCAGCCGCTCCCGCTCTCTCTTCGCCTTAAGACGTCGTAAGGCGCTTGCTTTCTTTGCGGTCTTGCTGACACGTTTCTTGTAATAATTCGATTTTCGCGCCTGAAGCAGGACCCCAGACTGCTGAACCATGCGGGAAAACCGCCGAAGCATCGCGGCGGAAGTTTCTTTGTCTTTTTTGATTACATAGACCATCGTCTCGCGAATGATCACGAATTTGAACACAAATGCTCGCGAATCGCGAATCCATTAGTGCTATTCGTGGCCATATTCCTGCAAATTAGGAAGTTCTAAGCCGTACAGGTGTCCGGATTCTCCTTTGACGGCCATCCTCCGAGCAAATGAAGATGCAAATGGTCGATCACCTGCCCCCCTTCGCGTCCGACATTAAACACCAATTTATAGCCAGAAAGCCCTTCTTTTTTTGCGATATCTTTTGCGGTATAAATCAATTTCGAGATAATTTCGTTATGGTTCGCTTCGAGATGCGCAATCGACTGAATGTGCTCCTTCGGGACGACTAAATGGTGAACCGGGGCTTTTGGGTTGATGTCTTTAAAAACTACGACAGAATTATCCTCATAAATAATGCTGCTTGGCATCTCTTTTTTCGTAATTTTGCAGAAGATGCAGGCCATATGAAGAGTATGGAACGTGGCGTGTGGAGCGTAGCAATCATAAAATTACCACGCCGACCGTTACATTTTACGTTCAACATTCTACAGTCTATATTCTACATTCTATCTCTTCAACTTCTTCCTCAATGTCTCCACCAGCATCTCCTGCGGGATCACTTCCTGAATTCCCGACGACATTTCACGGATAATAATCGTGCTGTCAATCGCCTCTTTCTGCCCAAGAATCAATGAATAATCGGATCCCGACTTATCGGCTATTTTCAACTGTGATTTTACCGAATCCCGCCCGAGCGATTCTCCGAGCGGAATTCCGGCGCGCCGCAATTCTTCAATAATCTTAAAACTTTTCTTTTTTGCAAAATCACCCAATTGGACGAAAAATACCCTCATCCGCGGCTCCTCGGGAAGTTTCACCCCGACCGCTTTCATAAGCATCACGAGCCGCTCGAGTCCAAGTGTTCCTCCCACCGCAGGCTCCGATCGGCCGCCGAGTAGCGAAACAAGGTCATCATACCGTCCGCCCGCTCCTATGGCAATGCCTTTTAATATCTTTTTTTCTTCCGGCCGCGCTTCTACGACCGCCGCCGGATTTTCCGTTCCGCCAGCCGCGTCATTCGCGGAGATTTCCAACGGGGGCTCTTTCTTTTCCTCATCCTTCACGTCTTCAAGTTCTCCCACCCAATCGGAATCGGTAAAAATCTCAAATACCGTTTTAGTGTAATAATCCAGCCCCCGAACAAGATATGGATTTAATATGTAGGGGATTTCGTTCTCATCCAGAAACTCCAGCATGAGCGTAAAATGTTTTTTGCACGCCTCACAAATATGATCGAGTATCTGCGGCGTGCCTTTTTTAAGGATTCTGCATTTTTCTTCCTTGCAGTCAAGAAGCCGAAGCGGATTCTGCTTCAGCCGTTTTTTGCAGTCGCGGCACAAACCCTTTGCCTTCGGACGATAATATTGAATAAGGTGCGACCGATATGAGGGGCGACAGTCCTTGCACCCGACGCTGTTGACGTGAAAAAAGAATTCACGAATGCCGAGCTCCCGAAGCAAAACCGAAAACACATGGATGACTTCCGCATCGGCAACGGGATTTTGGTCCCCGATAACCTCAAGCCCAAGCTGATTCAGTTCGCGGTACCTCCCGCGTTGCGGGGATTCGTGCCGAAAAAAAGCTCCCTGGTAGTAAAACTTCACGGGGTGCGGCTCTGCGACAAACCCATTCTGAAGATACGCCCGTACCGTAGAAGCCGTTCCTTCCGGACGGAGTGTCAGCTCATCCCCGCCTTCGGTTTTCAGCGAATACGTTTGCTTCTCGACAATGTCCGTCTGAAACCCGACCGCCTGCAAAAAAAGCTCTGAATCTTCAAGGTGTGGCGTATCAATCCGCGAAAAATTGTAATACGAAAAAATGGCGCGTGAAAGCACGCGTATCCGCTCCCAATATTTCTGGTCCTTCGGAAGAATGTCGTGCATCCCCTTCGGAGCAAAAAATGTTTTCGGTTTTATTTTTTTTCGTCGTCCCACAATGTAGAAGCAACAATAAACGCAAACTATTACACAACCGTCTTCTAATACGAAACTTCCGGTATAAGTCCGAACTTCGAGGGAGGCCACGCCCTGAAAACGGCGCGCCCGGTAATAAACCGTTTATCAAGCGGGCCCCAAATTCTCGAATCGGAACTGTTTCGCCGGTTATCCCCGAGCACCAGGTATTTGTTTTCCTCAAGCGCATACGCCTTCTCCGGGCCGGTTTCAAGAGAGGGCGGCAAATACGACTCATCCAATATGAATTCTTTTCCCTGCGCCGGGTCATATATTCGTATTTTCCCGTCCTCAACCGTAATTTTCTCCCCCGGAAGGCCGATAATTCGTTTAATGAAAAATTCGCTTGTGTCGCCAGGAAAACGAAACACGATCACTTCCCCCCTTTCCGGGTCGCGAAATTGATACGTCAATTCGTCGATAATCAGATATTCCTTGTCCTCAAATGACGGCTCCATGGACTGCCCCCGCACAATAAAGGGTTGTGCGATAAAATACCGTATGGGTATGGCGATAAGCAGAGCAAAAAACACCACCTTTGCGAATTCCCACAGTTCGCGTCCCACGGATTTTTTGGGCTGTTCGACGGCCGGCTGCTCCTTTTTTTTGGGCTCGTTGCTTTCTGTCATAAAAATTAGTATACACCGCCGATTACTCTTTTGCAAATGAAAAAGGCATCATATATACTTGAATCTGTAAGGCCCCGCAGGATTACACCGTGGCTTTTGGTGGTGGTAGGCAAAGAAACGCGAATGCCGGCCGTCGCGTACAACATTATTCGCTGGTGAATTCATTATGATGGGACTGTTGCCGAATAGCCCCTTTATCCACAGAGAAAGATGATGAAGAAAATGGTAAAATGAGCACAGATTACTCACTAAACCATTCAAAAAACCC
>MHQO01000030.1:7803-7907 GCA_001820675.1 Candidatus Sungbacteria bacterium RIFCSPLOWO2_01_FULL_47_10 | reverse complement strand
ATGGAGGCGGGGTTTCTTCTCGATCATTTTCCGGTAGGAACCATGGCGCACTATCTTGTCCAAACGTATATGGGAGTTCAGGAAACGGACCCCCTCACCGGCAA
>MHQO01000030.1:0-7753 GCA_001820675.1 Candidatus Sungbacteria bacterium RIFCSPLOWO2_01_FULL_47_10 | reverse complement strand
CGAACGGCACAACGATTCTTCTGGACACGATTTCCATGCCGCTTGGAATTACACATGCGATTGCCGCGGCAAAAACTTCGGAGGCGCGGAGAAAAGCGTTTCGCGCAGTGCGTATCGACACAAGTCCGCTTGCCGAATGGAGCGTTTGGGCGCAGTCGGTGCTCGATACAAACGGTTTTTCCGATGTCAAAATCATGACAAGCGGAGACCACGACGAGGCATCTATCGCTGAAGTCGTGCGCCTTCATCCGCGATCGTTCGGATTCGGTGTCGGCACGAAGCTACTTTCCGAAGTTCCGAACGTTGCGGGCGTGATTTTTAAAGAATGCATCATTCGGGGGATTCCGACGCTCAAGTGTTCTTCAAAAGGGAAAGCGACCCTTCCCGGGAGACTTCAGGTCATTCGATATTCGGACAAAGACGGCTATTACATAGGCGATGTCATCACGAGTCCGATCAAGCCGCTCGATTCGCGGGACCCGATGGCGGTATGTCCGTGGAAGAATGCGGCTTTTGCCGATTCGCTTTTAAACGAATTTTGGAACGACGGAACGTATGATGAAATTCCGTCTCGCGACGACCAGCGTGAATGGGTTCTTGACCAACTGAAGCGCTTCCGCGATATTTCGAATTATCCCGTCCGGACGAGCCCCGTGCTCAAAGAACTCATCACGAGAATTACCGAGTACATGAACGATGATCCGAATGAATATCCGCACATGGTCATTCCGAAAGGGGGTTTGCCGTGCGGGAATTAAAAGTATTTTCGGGAACCGCGTTCGGGCGCCTCGAAGATTCTCCGATTGAGAAGGTATTCGTGACCGATTCGATTTTTCATCCGCGCATGAAATTTTTCCGTATTCGAAGATTATTGCGGTCTCGGTCACGGACCTTCTGGGAGAAGCGATTCTACGGGTTCACTGCGAAGAATCCGTAAGTTCCCTTTTTGAATAAAAAAACGGCTCCGAGTTCAATCGGAGCTTTTTATTTTTTCATTTCCCTGATGACCTCGAAAACCGCATTGAACTTTTGCGCGTATTCGAGATTTTCTCTATTGCCCCGCACGGCACGGTTGAAATAGCGTTCTTTTTCTTCGTCCGTATGAAGGGGTATAAGAATTTCTTGGCCGATTCCAATACGATGAGGATTCGTAAGGCCGTTTGCCCGTATCAGGTCAGGAATTTTTTTTCCGTATTTTCGCGCGATTCCGGAAATCGTATCCCCCTTCTTTGCGGTGTGCGAAATGGTGAATGCCCCTTCGGAGCGAAGCGATCTTTTGAGATCTTGAATTTCTTTTTGCATATATTCGAGAAAGCCGGCATACGTTATCGGTTCTTTTTTGTCCTCGGCTTCACCGGCGTATCGCCCCGCAAATCCTCCGTTATACCGCGAGAAAGCAAGATTCCAATCACCCGTTTCTCTATAGAGGTCTTTTAAATAGCGCGCCGCGGCATCCGCGCTTTTAATCGGATCGCGGCGCTCATCGGGTGATTGTGTTTTTAGTCCGTATTTCCGGGCAGTATCGGGCATGAACTGATAATAACCCACCGCGCCAGCACGGGATACCGCATGCGGAAGAAATTTCGATTCAATGATGGCAAGATACCGCGACACATCCGGTACGCCGTATTTTTTAAAGACTTTTGCCAACATGCCATCCACTGGCTTCATGCGGAGGATGCTTTCGGCAAGAATTCCGTGCGCAACATCCTCGGGGTCCTTAAATCGCGACTTCCAATATTTTTTCAGGCCGTTCATTATGCCTTCATCGAGTTCACCCGCATCCGAACGATAGTCGAAAAGATTCAGGTATTTCATGGGGGGCAGATTATCTTTTTTCTTTTCTGCCGCTTCCGCGTCCGTAGCGCCGAATTCAGCCGTAACGCCGGCCGCGGTGCCCGCAAGCGCCCCTGCCGCAACCCTGAGAAAATCCCGCCGGGTCATGGCATGTTCCTTTCTTTTTTCTTCGCCCCCGTTTTCTTCCGCAGGATATTTGATTTCTTCGGGAAAGCCCTCTTTCATTAGTTCATACTGTACATGAAAAATTCGCAAAAAGCAAGAATAAAAAAATTCCGACTCATGTCGGAATCTATTTTATATTGAACAGGAAATTTACTGCCTCTGTCTTATTCCGAGATGACATCAAGGATCATGCCGAGCGTCGCGTAGTCGGCACATTTTTCATTGACGATTTCCCTGAGCGTTTTCATTTCGATGACCGTCCGTTCCGTTCCTTCTTCGTAATTTCCACAGACATGACCGACCCTGCTTTTATAGAGTTCATACTCACAATCGGTCAGATGAATTGAAAAAAGATGAGCATGGTGAGAAGAAAAAGTTCCCGCGAGCTGTCGGGATCCGAGAAGAGTGAAACGCGACGGCTCGAAATAAACACCCGTCTCTTCCAACACCTCTTCAACGGCGACCGAAAGGGGATTTACCCCATCCTTCGGCGTGGATCCGCCGGGAAGCTCATGGACGAACCCGTCAGCGGTGCGTGCGGGGTTCCTGAATTCTTTTACAAGAACGATCTCCGAATCGAGAAGATTCGGGCGTTTTTTCCAGAGCATGACTGCCGAAATATCACGGCGGGAGATAACGACGTCTTCTTTCGTACGGTTTTCAGCGGCAATGAAAATCTTTGTGCGAAGCGCCCATGCCGGAATGGAAACATTCTTCTTTTTCGAAGTAACGACCCATTCGACCCTTGCTTCGACGAGCCGGTTTCCCGTCCTGACAAGATTTTTATACCATTGCTGAAATGATTCTGTGTTCCAGATATGAAGCGGGACGAAACATTCCCCTCCCGTGCGCCTGGCGCCGTTTCCAAGAGAGGTGACGGCATGCGCAAGCGTTTCTTCGAGCGACGTAAACTGCGGAACGCCGAATTCTTCCGCCTCAAGCTTGAGATAGAGCGTTTTCGGCGCGCCGCTCGGGGCCCCGAAGACTGCTTTTCCCGATCGCCTCCATGCGCCCCACTCGACATTCGTCGTAAATGCAGGCATGGTTTTGAGTTCTCTTGGAACCCAAAAGACGATTTTATCGGCGCGGTGCAATCCCGCCGTCTCCCACTCACGGTACGTGTGGGTGTCGAAATCCCCGCATGTTCCTGCTCCAGGGCGATGCTCCGGAATGAACGCATGGCCGTCGTAATTCAGCCGTTCCAGTATTTCAAGCGCGTCCGGAATACGCCAAGATTGTGCCGAGTCGTTTCTCGGCGTCGGTCCCGCCAAGAACATTGATTTTGTAATTTCATCTGGAAACGGTTCGCCGGAATATACCAATTTCATTTTTCGCTCCCGTATGAATTTGTTTGAAAGACCTTCTATCAGTTTGTAGCACATGAGTATTTAAAAATCAAAAAACCCGATTTATATCGGGTTGTGTGCGTATGTCAGCACGTTTTTGAATCTTTTTTCTGCGGCCATCCCTGCAGAAGGATTGCGCCGGGATACTGCCAGTAGAACCGCACATCGCCATTCGGGAAGAAAATGATATTCCTCATATCCTCCGCATCGGCCTGTACGGAAAGGCAATTATTCAGACAAACGTTTTGGCCGGAAACATCATAGACCATCGCGCCGTGGACAAGACGCATGAGCGGATTTCCGTTCACGTGGACATACGTTTGGATTTCTTTCCATTGATCGTCGGAAAGGTGATGGTCTTTGGTCCAGTTCCACGCCTCCTTGTTTTGAGAAAGTTCTTCATCCGGCTTATTTACCGGAGTGAGTGTCAGTTGCCCCGCATCGTGCTCGCGCGCGAATTGTATGAGGCGCTTGACCTTTTCGGGCGAATCGATAAACCCGTTTGAAAGAATGCAGGTAAGCCGGACGGAAAGTCCGTGCCGGCGGACGGTCGTAATGAGGCGCGCGAGGTCGATATATTCTTTTTTATACGGGAGATACACTTGCCGGTTTTTTTCCGGCTCATAGTGGACGATAGATACGGCGATTGTCGTCAGGCCGAGCTCGCGCCATGAGTTGAGATAGGGAGAGTACACATCGGTCTTTTCGGAAATTAAAATGCCGTTTGTCTGAAGTTCGGTGAAAGGAAATTCGTATGGCCGGAGTGTTTCAAGGAATTTCGTAACCTGTTCCGGAAAAATGGTGGGCTCTCCCTTGCCCGTGAGCATAACGGTAGTGCAGTTATTTTGCTTTGCAAAACGGCACGCGATCTCGAAATTCCTCCAGTTGACATCGGGCTCCTTCGGCTCGACTCCGAACGGGAGCGTCATTTTCGAGATGCAGAAGGGACAGCGCGCGTTGCACGCCTCGCTTCCCGCGACGATGCTGAATGTCTGGATGCGCACGGCGTTCTCCATATTCAATTGCAAGGAACCTGTATTATATTGAGTAGCACGTTTGTTGCTTTATGTCAAAAAGCTCCTTTACGGAGTTTTTTGCATGAAAAGGAATTGAAGTCATTGAAACGCGAATTTTTCCGCAAGACTCTTGAAAAAATAATTCTTCTCAAGTTCCGCAAACCGGATGAGCCGTTGAGATCTTCTGATAACGATCGTATCTCCTTTTTTGAGCGCTATCATGCGTTCGGTATCGGTCGCAAGGATGACGTCGGCGGCCTCTCCGGATTTCTTGATTATAAATTGTTCTTTTTTTCGGAAGTCCTCCACCTTCAGCGTTATAGTCCTGTTTCGCTTGATGATCAAACTCGGCGTCGGTATTCCGTGGTCAAGGAGTTCGGTAATAATGAAGCATTTGATGTCGGGCATGACGATGGGGCCGTGCGCGGAAAGATTATATGCCGTTGATCCGGTAGCGGTTGCGACGATCACCCCGCTTCCGTGGATATATTGGACCGGGTGCCCGTCGACGTACACTCCGACATCAACGATGCCCAAAAGATGCTGGATCGCGATGTCGTTCAGGGCGTATGCGGAGAAAATTTTCCGGCAGCGGCGAAAAAGATCCGCGCGGATAAGCATGCGGGGGATGGCCCGGTATTTTCGTCTCAGGACTTTTTCAAGTCCCGAAAGAAAATATTTTTGCTCGCGGACGGATGCGAGGAATCCCACATGTCCCAGATTGAGCCCGAATATCATCGGGTTCCATTTCTGGAATTTTTGCGCGGCTTCAAGTATCGTTCCGTCGCCGCCGAGAACGATCAGAAGATTTGGCGCATCACGTCTTGTTTTGGGCGGGGCAGATGTTTCAAGGATGACGGTTTTGGGATACCGCCTCCGAATCCAACCCTGTATTCTTTTTTTCCAAAACGGGCCGAGAAGCGAATCCGACCGGTAGTAGAAGGCGATTTTTTTGAAAGTGTGCGTTGCCATTATTTAAGCGTAGCACACACGAAGCCACCTTGACAACAAAAAAGGCAGAGCTATACTGAATATAGTGTAATAAATACACTAAATTGTTCCTTGAAAGAGGGGGTTTCATATGGCAAAGATGCTTCCAAACGCAGAAATGAGCAGTCTTAAGGATGGGGTGCGCGGATGTTTCGTTGGCGCTACCATCGGGGATGCGCTCGGCAAGCCGTCAGAAGGAATGACCTAAGGCGACATACAAAAAACCCGCGAACACAACCCGAGACGAAAGGAGAAACCAATGAACACGGAAGGAAGAGTATACGATATTGCCATTATCGGCGGAGGAGTTACGGGCACCGCACAGGCATACGTGTTCACGCATTTCGTGAAGGGAATTTCAAATGTCCTTCTTCTTGAAAAAAACGAGAATGTGGCGCTTGTAAATTCAAACACGGATTCGAATGCCCAGACGCTTCACGGCGGAGATACCGAAACGAATTTTTCGCTTGAAAAAGCGCTGAAGATGCGGGACGCAGAGTGCATTCTCGGCGCGTTTCTCGAAAAATACGGGGAGGGCGCGTATCGGCGGCTCTATAAGATGGCGCTTGCGGTTGGCGCCGACGAGGTTCGGCTCATCAAGGAACGTTTCAAGATGATTCATTCCTATTATCCGACACTCGAGTTTTTGGGTCGGGAAAGTATCGCGCGAATTGAGCCGAAATTGGTTGAAGGAAGAAATCCGGAAACGGAAGTAGCGGCACTATTCCGCCCGAACGGATTTGCCGTGGATTATCATCGCGCATCGGAATGCCTGTATAAAGAAGCGATGAAATCGGGGAAACTTGATGCGTTTTTTAAGACAAAAACGCGGGCGATTACGCGAACAGACGGCATATATGAGATTGAAACGAATAATGCCGTTTTTCACGCTAAGGCCGTTGCGGTTGCGGCGGGTCCTTTCAGCATTCTTTTCGCCCATTCGTGCGGATACGCGGGTGAATATACGATTCTGCCGGTTGCGGGAAACTTTTACCGCACGCGTGCGGTTATACTCGGCGGAAAAGTATACACCGTGCAGGACCCAATGTTTCCGTTTGCGGCGGCCCACATGGATTCTTCCATCAACGATCCGTCCGCCATGCGAATCGGCCCGACCGCGGATGTCATTCCGTTTCTCGAACGGCGCCATTGGGCAACGATCGCCGATTTTCTTAAGACAGGAGTTATCAGCAAGGAAGGTCTTCGCGCAATTTTTGAGATTATTTTCAGAAAGGATGAAAAAGAAGAAAAGAGGAAGGTTTTGCGTTTTGCCGGAAAGAATGTTGTCTATAAAATTCCGGTTATCGGCACATGGTATTTTTTGAAAAAAGCCGCGCAAAAAATTATCCCGACGCTTCGCTATCGCGATCTTGAGTTCGCGCGGGGCGAGGGCGGAGTCCGCCCCCAGCTTGTGAATATGAAAACTCGGGCCCTCGAGATGGGCACCGGAAAAATCGTCGGGGATAGAGACGGCGACAAGCTTGTTTTCGACATCACTCCGTCTCCGGGCGCATCCGACTGCTTGCGAAACGCGCTCGTCAACGCGAAAAAACATTTTGTTCCTTTTCTGGGTTCCGGATATGAGTTTGATGATAAGAAATTCACGGAAGAATTCCCGGGTGCGCGAGAAGCATTCGGGCGCATCGCATAGCCGTCGCATGACGGCTATTTATACAGTATCCATTCCCGGGTCTTGACAATAAAAATGGACGGAGTACGCTTAAGATAGTGTAAAATATACACTAAGTTCGTTGACAACGGCCTGCCCTCTGCATCAAAAGGGGTCGGGCAAAAAAGGAGCGAACCATGACGGCACGTGACATCAAAAACATGAGCGTTGATGAGCTTGCCGACGAGTTTTACCGGAAATTCAACGCATATGCGGCGGATTTAAAGCCAAAAGTCGATTATTCCCGTGATTATTGCAGGCACCTTGCGGTATTGGCTATCCGGGTGCGCGCGATTGCGGAAGAAAAAGGCGAACTGCTTCTGGCCCATTATTACCAGCGGCCGGAGGTTCAGGAGGTTGCCGATTTTGTCGGCGATTCACTGGGGCTGGGGCTTGAGGCAAAGAAAATTCTTGAGTTGTCCCCGGACGATTTGCAAAAAAAGCTTGGCCGCAAAAATTCGGTTACGCGCGTTCGCATGTCTGCGGTGCGCTTCATGGGGGATACGGTTAAGATCATTCTTGGGGATCGCATGCGCGTTTTCATGCCGCGGTTTTCCGGCTGTTCACTCGTTGCGTCTCTTCACGGCATGCGAAGAATGGATTTTTCGAAGATGAGCGCGGAGGATGTTTCTCGCTGGCTCATGAACCACACACCCGCAAAAGACGCGATTGACTCATGGAAGGAACAAAATCCCGACGGCATCGTTCTTTCGTACATGAATTCGACGCCCGAGGCAAAGGCGAAAAGTTTTGCCGTCTTTCCCTCGCGA
>MHQO01000029.1:657-8418 GCA_001820675.1 Candidatus Sungbacteria bacterium RIFCSPLOWO2_01_FULL_47_10 | reverse complement strand
GTACGGAAAAGTATCAATGGATTGAAACCGTACTCGGCCGGTTCAAGTATTTCTCGCTTCGAAAGAAAGACAAAACCATTCATTCTATCCTAATTTCCATATTTTCGATAATTCTATTTATTCATTTAAGGTCCGGCACGAGCATCTCGTAAGAGCCTAATCATGGTATAGTGCATACTCGTACCTCTACACGGCCGAGCCCCATCCTGGAGCGTTCGTGCGAATACGCGGACCAGTTTAAGCTTTGGGCAGACATCTAAAAATAGATAAAAGGGTATACAATCTTAAAAAGAATATATAAAACCGGCCCTCATCAAGGGCCGGGGCACTACTTCCCCTGGCGACTCTGCCCATGGCTAGGGCGAAAACCGCACAAGAGATACACCAAGGAACGTTTTAATTTTATGCTAATTATAGCATATTTATAATAATTTGTCAATACATTTTCATGAAAAATCCGGAAAATGTCGAAATAGAGGCCAAAAATGAGGGAAATAAGGAGGCACTCAAAGGTCATGAGGGAGAGGTTTTTGAAAATGTTATTTTTAAGTCCTTTAAAACAAATAAGGGAAAAATTAGCTATAAAAGCAGTTCTCCCGACAGGAAAATTATTATCGTAAGTCAGTTTTCCAATTCTCCGGAGGAGGGCCAACCCTGCCGTGTACTCATCATAGAAGATACCGACCCGGATTCTTCCCGGGAAGGCAAAATGTTCGCGAAAATCATTGCCGAGAAGCCAGGAGATGAAGAGGCGCGGAAACTCGCGATAGAAACACGGGCCGATATTGAAAACCGGAAGACGGAACACCTGCTTACTCCCGAAGACCGGGAGCGTTTAGCCGCCCTTCTGAGCAAAGGCGCAAAATATAGAGTTTGGAACGATCCCAGTCACGGTGAAAACGATGAGCAGCGTGCCCGCGCGGATATGGTCATTGATCTTAGAAGGCAATTACGCAAAGAGGGCCCGAAGGTTGTATCGTACCTGCTTGAATACGGCCGCGCCCCGCGTACGGAACCAGCAAAGCTTTATGAGTATTCTCGCATGCTCGATTTTGCCGCATCACCCAAAGACGCCAAAAGGGTTATTGAGTTTTTTTTACTTGATAAGATCTCCAAAAGCGGAGACCGATCGTCAAAGATTGAGATCGAAAATATAGTAAGCCGCATCGGTACGGCGGAGAACGTTGACTCGCTTAAAATTTTTTTTGATAAGACGCTTACGTCGCCTTACCACGGGCAAAATAAATCAGGAGACGCCAACATGGTTTTTTACACGCTCGCCGAAATTGAAGCAAAAACCACGAACCCCGTCGAAAGAGAAAAAATCAGCAAAGTCATGGACTATATCAGGGATAAGGTCATGGAATTGGGATTGGGCGGCCACGTTACAGACATGCCGTCGCCTAATGGCCCGGAGAAACTTACCGAAGAATTTGAGGAAAAATTTTTTGATGTGGAGTTGAGGAAGGGTATTCACGATTTTGTAGACTATTGGAGCGATGATACTCCGGACGATGACAATTTCAATCAAGAAGACCCTCAGCCGGAGGCGGTCATACAAGATTTTAAAGAATTAATCAAGAAACACGGCGCGTATGACAAATTACCGTCATTGGTCCATAAGGCCTACTGGGCCTTGTTGGTGCGCGAATGCAGGGACAATCTGGAAGATATTTCATTACACGGCGCGATGAAGAAGATTGAGGAACAAACGGGGATACCCGTTGACTATCATGTTCTTCGGCCGCAGATACGCGCCGTCTATCATGAGGCATTTTTAACAAAACAGTACTCTTTTACAAGTGTCAAACTGGCGAGACGGTTGTATGAAAAAACGGAAATATCTTTTACTGTTGAACCAAAAATTGCCCTGAACGCATTTCTTGATATCCTCAGTGACGATGAGTACATAGAATCGGATTTTCCGGAAGATTACCTATCCGGGCTTAAAGAAGTATCCGGAACCGAACCAGACTTCAGTGTCGTCAAAGACAGGGTTCAGAAAGTTTACGAAGATATTATTTTTAATGTCGAAAGCTATGAAGACGCCTATCACGATCGCAGCCGGTTCAGGAAAGGGTTAAAAAGGGCTGAGTTAATATTGGCCGCTACAGGCATTCGCCCTCATATTGACCCTGTTCGAATGCAGAGGATGTATGAAAAATGGCTTACGGGAAGCCTCGAGGCGGTTAAGCTTATTTTGGCCGCGGAAACACTGACCGGCATTCAGCCGGAATCCTCAGGCATGAATGATGCTTTGCAACACCGCTATGACGAGTTACTCGGTACTATTTCCGATCAGCGTTCTTTTGAAGACGCTGTTCAAGGGATCAATGGTTTTAAGACTATTTCCAAGATACCGCCCGTCTTTGACGAAAAGCGCGTCAAAAGATTGTACCTTGAGAAAGTGGTCGGTGGATGGGCGGAGGCGGTTGCCCGCATACAGGAGGTGACGGGCATTATGCCGGATTTCGAACCGGATAAAAAAACGATCCAAAGACTATACGTTAATAAACTTTCACGATATGTTTATAGTTTCGACAGATCGGTTCAAGAAGTAAAAAATATTCAGAACATAACAGGAATTAAACCGGAATTCAGTCAGGATGAAATACACACAATTTCTGAAACCATCAAAAGAATATTGAGAGAAGTTGACAATGTGCAGACATTATTTGAGCTTGAAGGGATCCTGCCGAATCCTGAATACAAGGTTATCATGGGAGATATCCTGATGACCTCGCTGGGACGGGCTGATGAGCGATTGTTTAAAATGGCTACTGAAAGAATGAGGGCGCAAAACGTAGCGCTCAATGCGGATGAGGCAGTAAAGTTAAGCCGGGCATATCTGGTAGAAGACCCCGGAAGAGTTATTAGGGTTCTTGGATTTTTACGAAAAGCTCCGCAGGACGACGAATTGATATTTAAGCTGACCAAGGCCTTTGCCCATGATCCGTGGATAGCGGCGCTTTTGAGATTAGAGAAAATTCAGGCATCGGCCGCAAATGCGGCGCATGATCCCTGGGTAAATGAACTTAGGCCTCTTTTGCGGGACATGATCGCCCGGAAGGTGATTTCCACAGATCGGAAAGAGGATGCGGAATTGATTGTGTCCTTCATTGAACTGATGGGCATGAACAATCTTCCCCAGCTTTTTAGCGTCTATGTTGATTGCCAGCGGCATAAAGACGTGAATGATTTGAGTAAAGAGACGCTGATACTTTGCGAACAATTTGGCGTCAAGGCGCGCCGCAAGGACGGTTCCTTGCGATTCAACAGCTCGCCGGTGTTATTCAGCGAACTTTCGAAGGCGTTAAAGGGCATTCAGACAGAGCTCTTGGCCGATACCATACCCGACGGTCTTGAGACCAAACTGGGGGCAGAATTGTTTAGTCGGCTGAAGGGCTCTACTCAATTCGAAAGAGAGGATAACATATCCGAAATTATTCGTATTTGGAACAAAACAAAGAAAAACTCTCCTTCGCTTGCCGAACTGCCCCCCGGTTTTAAAGAATCCACGATGAGGGTGCCTCTTGGCGTAAAACAGAAAGTTGAAGTGGTTAAGGACCAGGAAGGACAGGTGAAGGCGTTCCTGGCAAGCCAAGAAGTTGCAGATGCCTATCTTCCGTTGGCTCAATCCTGGGAGCTTGCATCAAGCGTAGGTGTAGACGAATGGTTCCAGGGCCTTATCAGAAGACTTGACGGTGATGAATCCACTACGAGAGAGCTTTTGTCGAAATCCCCGGAAGAAATGGAGCGGCTGATTGCCGATGAGCAAAATCCCAGGACAAAACAAGCGTATATCAAGAAGTCAAAAGTCCTTCAGAATCCTAAGGGTCGGCAGGGTCTTGAACGACAAGCCGACACACAAAGAGAAGCGATTAAAAAACTGAATGAAATTTACCGGGTATTTTACATTTCAGACGCTTCAGAACGAGGCGAGAACGATTATGCTAAAGCACTCGAATCTTTGAGCGCGCTTGACGGCACAATCCCGCTTGGCAAAGAGATTCGGGAGTTTTCGGCGTTTCATATGTACGACGCAGTCATGGGAAAAAACTGGAAGCAACTTGTCGGCGAATTGTTCGAAGGGAATGCCGGCGCTGTCCCGACGGCGGAAAAAGTGTACGGAGCCCACAAACTTTCGAAGGATTATGTGGAGGAACATTATCTTCATCACGCGCAAAAGGAGGATCACACCGAGCACACTCCGTTTTCACCCGAATTATATAAAAAATTGAATATCGTGTGGCAGCAACAGCTTGATAAACAAACCGGGTATTTACCTATCACGTTTCTGAAAAATAAACTGGACAAAATTTTAGGGGTTGATGCTGGCGCCTTGCGAAAGGAAGTGGCGGTCACCATGGTGCCGGTATCGGGTCTTTTGAATGTTTTTTCGGGAGATCTGGGGGACTCCTGCCACACATCCCAACACCATACCTTGGCCAAGGGCGATTTTCCCCGCATACGGTCATGGGTGTATGTTACCCAAAGAGGAAAACCGAACGAAGAAATAAGAGGGTCGGTGCTTGCTATTCAGAGCGAACAAGAGAATGGCACACCGGTGATTGTGGTCCGGGCGAACAATCCGGCCGAAAACTTTATCCAGACCGTTGACGGAGACGCCTTTGTCGTTACCGTTCTCAAGGAGGCAATTGAAACAGCCAAACGCCAGAGGGACGAGAGAATAAAAAATAATCCCGATCTTTCAGACGCGAAAAAACGTCAGGCGGTGGCCATACCGATGGATACTCGGGGGGCCGCCTCTACGAATCGTCTGGGTGTTAATGATGTGTATAGAAAGAGATTTTTACAGTGCAGGAAAACAGCGCTTAAAAGGACGAACGATACAAATTTTAATGGGTATGCCGTTTGGGATTCCCGGGGACATTTCCCCTCGGTTGTTATTTGGGAAATTGACGCGGAAGGCAATGAAAAGTGGCACGGGAATTGGAAATAAAAATATAAAAATATATGAAATTTGAACACCCATTTAAATCTGAGGCCAAAAAGGAAAAACCGAAACTCGCCGACCTTGATGTCAGGGGGCGAGAGATATTTGGTCTGGAATCCCGTCCCGAGCGGTTCTCACGCCTTGTTCCGGGCAGAGACCTGGAAATTCTGGTGAAAGCAGGGGATATCTCCTCGGAAAGCGATCTCGATGAGGCATTTGTTTTTGTAAACCCGAGCGCCGGAGAGGAGTCGCTTCCCGTCGAGCCGCCGCACTGGCGTACCGTCACCAAAAGAGGAATCAACGCGACACGCGAAACACCATCAGGGAAGGACTTCTTTTACGCCACCAATACCAAGGGAGTGGGCTATCTTAAGCCCACCGTAAAAGGAGGCCGGTCGCTTGATGAATACGGCGATTGGAACCGTGTTGATGAGTATGAACGGGAGGGTGGCTATGGCATTGCCGACGCGGAAGAATTTTATCAGGGGAAAAGCGATGTTATCCGGTTGTCGCGTAAATTTGCCGATGAAGGGATGCGGGTAGAGATGTATTACTCCGTCGGAAAGCTAAAGAGTGTCTATTATCGGGGGAAGCAGGAGAGCATCGATTCGCTCCGCAGGAAAAAAATCATACCGTCCTCCCGTCACCTGACGCCCGAGATAGCAATCCGGCTTTTTAAGACCAACGCCCGTGTTGCCGAAGCCGCGGATTCTGACGACCCCCGCGCCAAAGAACTGATGCGCGAAGGATTTGATGTCTTTAACCGCGAGACCAAGGACAAGGGATTGGGGTTTCCAGAACTTCGGGTTGGGGAACCAGGCCATGAAAAAATATTTTTCAAGGAATTCTTCAGACGAATGGGAAGAAACCTCGCGGCCTTTCAGAACACCGGATATATCGGCTGGCATGTGCATTCATCAAATATAACACTGGCCGCCGAAATCGCTGACATCGGATCATACATGCACCACTCGTATTATGAAGAGTATGAGGATGCCGATACATATGTGAAAAAATATTCGGGGGTGCGTCGTGGTACATTGAAAGATATGCGTGATTTTGCTTATAATCTCCGCGAATTCATCGGGGCTGCCGAGCATCTCGGCATGTCTCATGGCGAGATGCAGGAACTTGTTGATGTGTATCTCCAGTCGTTTCATAAGGCGCTTGACCCCAAAAAGATTGCAGTAGAGGGGCTGGATGTCAATCAGCTTTTTTCAGTTGCTGAAAAAATAACGACGGCAGTCCTAATCGATGGCAAGCATCTTTCTTCTCTGAAGCAGAAAAAAGCCGATATACAAGATTGGAACCTGGGTCTATAATTGGCAACTTTTTTGAAGGAATATTTTGATATTGGTTGAGTAGGAATAAAAAGCGGCATGGCCGGTTGATAGTTGCTGCGTCCTCCGAAGTTGTAAACGAAGGAGGGGCACTATATTTTGGCAAATCTTGAGGAAATTTTGGGGTTCGGGCAAGAAGCGTGCCTTGCTAGCCTCTATTGGCAAAATGGCGCTTGCTGGCAAAGAAATGGCCACCAACCAACAGATCAATTCAATCGTATGTAATAAAGATAACGACCCGCTCTTTATATTTTTCTCGCTTCAAAAAGGCAGAAAGAAATTGATCAATCTTGGCAAAACTACAGCCGTCCCCATTATTAACAAAAGCGAGTTCGGGCGAATAAAAATCCCACTTCCACCCCTCGAAACTCAAAAGCAAATCGTTGCGAAGTTATCGGCAGTACAAGAGTATGAAAAGCGACTTATTGATCAGCGCGCGAAGTTGAAAGAGTTGTTTGATAGTGTTTTACACAAATCAATGAGCAATAAATAACATCCTTACATTCTCAAGTATGTAAGGATTATAGAAACCCAAAAACACCCCGCACTAAATTTTGCGGGATTGAACATTGGCGGCTCGCTCCGCCCATAACGGGATGTCCCTATTCGGGACGCGCAAGCCGCGAGAGTAATTCAATAGTATTCTTAACACAATGTTATATTCAAAATACTATGGCAAAATTGATGCGGGGCAAGAATCGTTGAAAAACTTTCCGCGGTACAGGATTATAAAACCCAACTCCTCGCCCAAAAATCAAAACTCAAAGAACTTTTCAATTCAGTTTTAGCAAAATCATTCCAACATTCTTGAGAATATGAGAATGATTTTGTCTGGAAATCATCATGAATACTATCAAAGAATGTTTTGATACAATTTTGCGTGGCGATAAAGAAAAAAGTCACCTGGCGGCGCGTAATGTCAGAAAGCTTGTGCATAGCTCATCAGCGGCGGGTAGAGAAAAATATGACGAAATTGCCGCCTTAGTCAGAACTGCGCAGGAAAATTATGCGCGTATTTCCGAGGATTGGCGGCAGGAGAATTTTGTAATGGCGGTTTCGGTTATCTACTTTTTGCACGATAGAGAAAATCAACCCGATTTTCTTTTCCCATGGCTATTTCAACTATTACAGCACCAAAACGGCCATGTCCGCCATGCCGCGGTGAAAATGATCTCTCATGAAATAGGGCCGCTGACTTACCATCTTCGTTTCCCTGGAGAGAAATCAAGTTTTCACAAGTTTACATCGGAAGATGCCGATACGATTTTGCATTCTCTTTTTGCGAGCTTAAATGGATTGCTGTCTGCTTTCTGGCAACCGAAGTATAAAAGATACAAATATATTAATTCTTTACCACCGAGCCCCTATAAGTCCGCGCAGATGGTCTTGGCTGAACTGGAAGATTCTTGCGGAAAAGATATAGATCGTCTTGTTGGTCATTAACGAAATTGATATAGTGATATT
>MHQO01000029.1:0-636 GCA_001820675.1 Candidatus Sungbacteria bacterium RIFCSPLOWO2_01_FULL_47_10 | reverse complement strand
AAGTCGGCTATGATATCTGTATGTTTTATGTCTATATTTTGAAAAGCAAAGTGGATAAAAAGCTGTATGTAGGGTCAACTAACGACTTGAGACGCAGGTTTGAGGAACATAACAAAGGACAGGTGCGCTCTACAAAATCATGCGCTCCGTTTGAGTTGCGGTATTATGAGGCGTATTTTTCAGAGGAAGACGCACGGCGTCGAGAGCGCTCGTTGAAAAAAGATGGAAATGCTCTTGCGCAACTCAAACGGAGAATTGCGAAGAGTATCTCGTAGAAAACAGGTGTGGGGGTTTATCGGCGCAAGCCGGTAACAGGGCTGTGTAATAAGTCCGCCATCCGCCTTTGTGCGGTGGATTTGCCCGAAAGGGCGAAGGGTGCGGTGAAAAGCAATTCTGGCTTACGGGTGTACCGAGAGCTCGGCCAAGGGTCGAGGGGCGCAAGAGAGATTCATCTTTCTCGCTCGCTGTTCCCGCAAAAAACTCCCAACACGGGAGTTTTTTGCTACAAGGGGCAACAAGTGATAAAATTAAATTATGAAACGACTTAATCGGGAAAAAAGGATTTAAGTTGACCACCCATGGCAACAAACGCTATCAAAGCGGCGGTTCAAGATAGTCATATCCGTCCTATAATAA
>MHQO01000028.1:10651-15261 GCA_001820675.1 Candidatus Sungbacteria bacterium RIFCSPLOWO2_01_FULL_47_10 | reverse complement strand
TAATCGGGACAATTCTCAAATGTCGTTCCGGAAAATTGTCCTGATTCTGCAAGCGAAAAAATTGGTCATTTTCACGCAGGATTTAAGTTGTTAATCTACAGGTGGAACACTTTATCAGAAAAAGCGGCGGGAATATTACGACCGATATTGTATCACTGAGAAAGGCGCTTGTGGAATATCGGGAAAAGTTCATTGCCAACCAAAAAACGCTTGAGCAATAATGGAATATTGTGCCGTCGGCAACCGCTGTACGATCATTTATGACTTTTTGAATGTGCCAACAATGCTGAAGCGGCAACCCGAAAGCTCCGTGAATATCGTGATTGCCGAATATGCTCCGTGATTTACAAACAAAGAACGACTGGTTGTCGTTCTTTGTTTGTATTCTTTTGCGGCTATTCGTATTTTCTTCCCCCAAAATTAAACACTGTGGCGAACAGAGCCGATATAAGCTTTTAAGTTTTTCTTGCCGCTTATCGCAAGCGCTATTGCTCGTATACAGCCATCGTCAATATCGCCTTTCATTTTTTTTAATCCCTTTCTGCCCGCCGTACCTATGCCGCCGGGCAAAACAATCGGTAACGAATACGGATCTTGTTCCAGAAGATCGAGAGATGTTTTTAAAATTCTTGGTATTGCTTTCAATGCTCTAATGCGATGTTTCTCTGGTCTCGATAAGGCCCACGCTACCTTTACCGCTGTTTTTTTGAGTGAGTCTGCGGTCCAATAAACTGGCAACCCCCCGGCCCCTTTCCAAACCCCAACCTCATTGACGTTTATAGTTCCTATGTGCCAATCGCAATCATTGTAAGCCATAAGCCGCTTCTTAAATTCCGTGGCAATGATGCGATCTAGCTGTTTTTCGGAAAGTCTTTTTACATATTTCCTAGCCTGATTCTGTTTTTTTATAAACTCATTCCTTTCGAATGTTGGTACCCGTCGTTTATCCGACCCGCCTCGTATGTATTGCGACCCTACGAAACAACGTTTGACTTCAATCGTTTTAACTCTTTTGAGAAACTTCATAGCTTGTACGATACTTATACATTAACCTCTGCTTTTTCATCTCCATAAATAAATACTATTTTGTCTTGAAAAACCTGCAGCTCTATTTCACTCGCGGGTTTTACCTGCGTTTCTTTAGTAATTTTTTTACTGAAATATTGCTCTAGAACCGTATCTAACCACTCTCCGTGTGTAGAAAGAATCAATATTTCATTCTCTCCGGCTTTTTTTCGTGCAATTTCAACTAACCTTTTAATGACTGATGTAACTTTCTCCCTGTATTTATCGATTGGTTCAGACACGAGATTTTCTGTTTTTCCTGCGCGTAATTCTGTGTAATAGTCGGGATTTTTTCTCGCCACAATTTCTGCTATTTCTGAGAGGTACTTTTCTTTTGCGCCATCAACGTACAAAACCTCCTCTCCTTGTGAATTTATATCTTTTATTTTGTCTAACGATGAACGCCCTTTGCCAAGTTCCGCCACTTTATGATTTGCTTGAGATAATTCGTCTTTTAAAAGTTTTGCGGTATTCTGTGCGCGAACTCTTGGGCTTTTCATCACGTATACTTTTTCTCCACCCTTAAGGCGAGAATTTATTCGGGCAGCTAAACTCTGAACCTGTCTTACTCCATCCTCTGTTAAGTCATTTTCTACTTCGGGGTTGTCCAGCTGTTCTTTAGAAAGTGATTCGCCGTGTCTGACAATAAAAATAGTTGCCAGGGGTTCCGGTTCTTTCTCTCCGGATTCTATATTCTTTGATGCTTGGATGTCTAAATTCATATAATTTTGGTTTTTAGCGGTGTCTGTTTGAAAATATCCGAACGGAACTCTCTGGGCTCGGCTTGCGGAATTCCCCTTTCCGCCCACCCAGCCTTGAATTGGAGCGGAAAGGACGATTTCAAGTTTTTCCCTGCCCCGTAGCGAAACGAAGTTTCTGCTACTGGGGTTTGGCGGCAACCAATCAAGAGTTCGCGAAGCGAATACCAAAAGAATAGACCAGTTGCTTAATAAGGTTTTAGCCGTTTTTTTGAAAAATCATTGGCTTAAAATAAGGGTTTTTTGTATCAAATTTCCTCTAAAAATTATTAAGCAACTGGTCTAATAACTAATTTCAACACTTATGACAACGGTTTTGAAAAAAGAAAGGAGCGTTGGTCGTTTGCGACCTGACGCTCCTTTAGAAAGTTTCCAACTTGGCTCGGTATAACTTGAGAAAGTTTGGGAGCTGTGAATGGATGTTTTCTGGAAGTTTGTCGAGTTTGAACCATGCAACTTCGTCAAACTTGTGAGGCTCACCATTTCGGACTTTTTCTCGGTCAATGCGGACTTTGAAATCAAGCGCCACCCAGTGTGTGGGTTTTCCATTGTGGACACGATGAATATCCTTAAACCCAAGAAATTCATAATCCAAAACATCTGTACAATACTCCTCCAGAATTTCCTTACGGATGGCTTGGTCAATGGTTTCATCAAACTCCAACCCGCCACCGCCGATGTCCCATCGTCCGTGCTCATCCCGAGCGTTGCTGTTGCGTTTTGCCATAACGAATTCACTTTTTCCGTCATGACAAAAATACACCACACAAACACCGATATGATCCACTCCTTTTATCAGATTTTTAGTCATGACTTTAGCCTCCTTTCGTTAAAGCGAAATGATTTAAGTTTCTTAATGAAGAATATCAAAAAAATCGTGGAAAGGCAACTAAAAACAAAAAAGAAACTCTGCGAGTTTCCATATCAGTACATAATAGACCAGTTGCTTAATAAGGTTTTAGCCGTTTTTTTGAAAAATCATTGGCTTAAAATAAGGGTTTTTTGTATCAAATTTCCTCTAAAAATTATTAAGCAACTGGTCTAATGGCTTGTGTTGGTGTTTCGTCAACTTCAATTTCACCACCGAAATATCCCCAATCCGGTTTTTTATGTCCGCGCCTATCTTGAATAAAAATTTGATGTTTTGAATTGATAGGCACAATGAGGGCTTTTCGGTTATCGAACGAAACAAGTTTTTCCAAAAGTTCTGGAAATTCCTCCGTTCCCATATCACCAAGCGTATAATGTCCACGCCCTTTGAGTTTGATAACCTCACCGCCCAACGCTTGGTGAAAGATTTTCAAACTTTCCTTGCCCTCGTCCTCTTCGTCGTCGGCGGTAAACATGACGATCTCGCTGACGCGCGATTTTATATTCTCGTCTATCGGGTAAATGTAAAATTCTTGCCTAAACTTGTCATTCCCGTCGGGGATTTTCCACGGCGCAACGAGAATAAGTTTGAAAATCTTTCTCTTGGTTTCTCCAAGCCACCGGACAAGAAAAGCAGAGCCACAACTATGCCCGACTAGAATCGTATTCTCGCCAACTTCATAATTTTCAAACTCAGTTTTGAATTTTTGATAACTCGGCCCCCACGGGTCTGGCATAAGCGGCGTTTCTGTCGCTATTCCAGCGGCAATAAGATTTCGTTTGAGCAACGGAATCCAATGCGTATCGTAGGTTCGCGTTGCCAGATTCATCGCTTTTTCAGCATCTGAAGGACAGCCATGAATGATTATGCAGTTTTGGTTTTGATCGCTCATAGATTTTCGTCCAAAAATGCCCTGAGCGCCACCAAATCTTTCTTTTTGTGATCGTAGTAATACGACTTGATACCAATCGAGGCGGCCCTTTTGACGGCTTCAGGATTATGCTCAAAGTACACGACATCAGCCGCGCTCAAGCCGAAATGCGCGAGCATAGTTTCGTAGTATTTCGGGTCGGTCTTTTCGGGGTCGTGTTTGAGGGTAAATACTTCGTAAGGCATTTTGTCCAAACCAAACTTTTTGTATTGCTCGTCATTCGCTCCGGTCAAAATAATTTTGCGGTTCGGGTAGGTTTCCAATAGGTCGCGCATTTCTGCAAAAATCTCAAAGCCGTTCTCGGTTTCTACGACAAAGCCATCTACAGCGTCTACGAGTATCGTTTTCATACTATGCTCCACTTTTCGTTACTTTTACTAAATCGGCCATTTTCTTGGTGCTGACATACGCGAGAACATCGCTATCAGAGTCAAAAAGTTCAATCATGTCCAAGCGTGGCGCGGGGAAAACCCGCGCCCCGGGGACGGCTTCACCGCCCTCAATGTGCTTTTTCAAATCCGCATATTCGTTTTCTTCAAGATAGAAATCCATATCGCCGACATGGTGGCGGTACGGGTCGGACTGGCGGATATACAAAAACCCGTAGGTAGTTTCCGGCACATCGTCCCGCGCGGGGATAACGATAGGGTTATGGAGGCGGAAATACTTTTGGTTGAAGTTGTCGGACGCTTCCGTTAGTTTTTCGCGGATGCCAATCAAGTATTTATATTCGTCGTCGTAATGACAGAAAACGCCGACATTTCCAGCGTTCGGTAGGTACTTACCGAACGAGTTTTTACAAAGTTTGTGCGATTCAAAATGGATATGTTTTATCGCGTCCAACAATTCGTTCTCATTTTTGATTGGACTAAATCGGTAAAGTTTCATTTTTTGCGTTTTGGCATTTTTCTTATCTTATTTAAAAATGTAGCCGCCGAAAATCTTTTGAGCGAGGACGGCTCGGCATTCCTCCCCATCAGACCCC
>MHQO01000028.1:0-10633 GCA_001820675.1 Candidatus Sungbacteria bacterium RIFCSPLOWO2_01_FULL_47_10 | reverse complement strand
TCCCGCCGCCCGCGCGAGAACGCGGTTGTATAAAGCGGCTACTTGTACTGAGCGAAGTCGAAGTGAGCCGCACGAATGACAATTTCAAGTTTTTCTTTGGCGAAAAATTTCCGAATTAGGCCTAAAGATCAATTACCCATTCACCGTTTGTCGAACGTTGAAGCCGTATCTCGCTGATCCTACGGATACCACCTTCATCAGTGAAAGTTGCTTCGTATATGCGCATTTCGTCATCATAGTTGGTTTTCAGTTTTGCATTTCTAAATCCAGTTGCAAAGTCTTTGATTTCCGCTTCACTCATTTGTTCAAAAAAAGTCCTCACCTCTTGACTTCTTGATTTATCAGTGAAATGTTTCTGAACCGCAACGAAGTCACGCCGCTCGAGTTCATCGGCTAATTGTGCAAACATTTCTTCGGGACTTATGGACGGAGGAACGACTCGAATATAGTTATCGGGTGTTCCTCCGCCATGTATACCAAGACCATAAAAAGATTTACAGGGAAGTCCTTTATACTCCGCTGCAACTCCGAACATAATCACACTTTTCCATGGATCGGTGCTGTCTGGCAAAGATTCGTTAAGAAATACCTTTAATGTAAATATGCGGACTTTTCTACTAGGATCTATTTTATCCGGTCCCTTATCCTCCATCTTCCCATAGCTTTTTATTACTTCCATGTTTTTATTGAAACGAAGAAGTTCGACACTTTCCGGAATAAGGCTTGGGCTATCTCCTACATCAGCCTTAAATGTAACTTCAGCCTGCTTCGTTGCGCTTACAACTTTCGGAGCAATATCAAGATGCCAAACTATTTGGTTATTTGTCAGTCGTTGATTACGAAGTTCCTCTTCTCCACATAATGGTGGTTTACTGTCATAAATTGTATTATTATCTGTTACTTCCCCACGCTGCGCTGTACTATTTAAAGATTCCTTCGATAATTTGGGTTTGTTTCTTGTTATAACAAAATATGAACCGGTCCCAATAAGGATAACTGCTATAATAACCACTAAAAATATATTTAAAAATCCTTTTTGCTTCATGATGAAAAAATTTTCTTCCCAAAAAATGCGAAACCGCCAATTCGTTTTTACCCCCAAAATTGAATACAAATTAGTGGCCGAGCGAAGCGAGGCGAACTCCGAAAACTCGACATTTCTTTCGTGGTGCCCGGGGGGAGAGTCGAACTCCCATGCCTTTCGGCACACGATTTTGAGTCGTGCGTGTCTGCCAATTCCACCACCCGGGCGCATAATTATCGTACACAAAAAACTTGAAAATTTCAATAAAAAGCAGTATACTTACCCCGTATGGTACGAATTATTTCCTTCTGCAACCAAAAGGGCGGCGTGGGAAAAACCACAACGGCGGTTTCGGCTTCGGCATACCTTCGGGCGCTCGGAAAAAAGGTTCTCTTGGTTGATATCGACCCCCAGGCAAATGCAACATCGGGGGTGGGTATCAACCCAAAAAACGTAAAACAGACGGTCTATCATATCATAATCGATGATATCAGCCCGCGAAATGTCATTAAGCAAACACGTCTCATTGGGCTCGATATTCTTCCCGCATCGACCGATCTTGCCGGAGCGACCATCGAACTGGTCAAGGCAAAAAGAAGAGAATTTCGTCTTAAAGACGCACTGCAATCGATTGCTAAAGATTATGATTACATCATCATTGATTCTCCCCCATCGCTTGGCCTCCTGACCGTCAATGCCCTCACCGCCTCGCATAAAGTCATCATACCGGTTCAGTGCGAATATTATTCCCTCGAGGGGCTTGCCGAACTTCTGAAAACCATTACGCTTATAAATAAGAATCTGAAGACAAAGATCGAAGTGATGGGCACACTCTTGACGATGTACGACCGGAAATCGCGCCTTAACCGCGCCGTTGCAAAAGAAACCAGGCGCAAATTCCCCGGGTATGTTTTTGACACGACGATCCCGCGAAATGTCAGCTTGGCGGAAGCCCCGAGCTTTGGAAAAACGATCCTGCATTACGACCCATATTCACACGGGGCTAAGGCATATAGAAGATTGGCGGAAGAGATATTGATGATAGAAAAACTCTCTCGCTAATTTACACGAATATGGCCACGAATATCACGAATACATTCGCGATTCGCGAAAATTCGTGCTCAAATTCGTGTTCATTCGCGCAAATAATGAACCCATTAGGCAAAGGATTAGAATCCCTCATACCAAAAGAAAGCGTACCAAACGAACCATCCCGGCATCTTGCGGAGGATATTTTGACATACCAGGAAAATCTCGAAGAATTATCGTATGAAATCCGCTTTGCATCGGATTCTCCACATTTCTCCGATAGACCAAAAATAGAAGAAACGGTTGTCGCAACCGCCAACCATGCCGAAACACCGGCACCCGGCATTCTTGCACAGCAATCATTTGTGCAGACGGATATCCAAACGAAAAAACCCGATCTATCGGAATTTCGCGAATTGCCCAAGCACAGCTCGCCCAGACAAGCAGAATCGGTTTTTTGGATTGAAGCGGAAAAAATCGTACCCAATCCCTTTCAGCCGCGGCGCGAATTTGAAGAAGAAGCGCTCGCGAGTCTTGCGGACTCAATTAGAAATTACGGCGTGCTTCAGCCGCTTCTCGTCACAAAAACAGAAGAAGAATCAGCCCGGGGCATTTCGGTTCGTTACCAGCTCATCGCGGGCGAGCGCAGGTGGCGGGCGGCCCAACTCGCGGGACTTCGCGAAGTGCCCGTCATCATCAGAAAAGACAAGCTTCATGACCGGCTCAAGCTTGAGCTTGCCCTTATCGAAAATGTCCAGCGCGAGGACTTAAACCCGGTTGAACGAGCCCTTGCCTTCAGACAGCTTGCGGATGATTTTCGCCTTACACAAAAAGAGATTTCGGAAAAAATAGGCAAATCCCGCGAATATGTGACAAACAGCCTCCGCATTCTCACTCTGCCTGCCGAAGCGCAGGAATTCATCCGCAAAAATACGATTTCAGAAGGACATGGCAGAGCGCTCCTTATGCTTTCGGGAGAGCCGCAGAAACAAAAACAACTCTTGGAAGAAATTCTTCGCACAAAAATCAACGTGCGAGAATCAGAATTTGCCGCGCGCGCCCTCCTGGGGCACCGTCCGATTCCCCACCGGAAAGATATCACCCGTCTTGAGCAGACCGACAGGGCATGGCAAAAACAGCTTGAAGACATGCTGGGAACGCGGGTCTCGCTCGTCAAAATGGATGGGGGGAAGGGCAGAATTATTGTCGAGTTTTACTCGGAAGAAGAATTGCGGAATATTTTGGATAAAATGATACGGGAAGTGTAATTTCAGTTTATCAGATGTGAATCGGCCACAAGGCCGGTTTTTGTTTGACAAGGTATCACCGGATGGTTAAGATGTGAAAGAGTTCCCTGACAAGAGCACGGGAAACAAAAAATGAAGCGACATGCAGCGTTCTTTGCAATTATCGGATTGGCTCTTTCTTTGGCCGTTCCCACTGTTTTTGCGGAAGAATATGGCGGCATCGGCTCGTCTTTTTACAGGGTTGATTTCGAAAATGGCCCACAAAATCTGCTTTTTATAGACGAACTCTTAAGGGGCGGGCCGGCAGAAAGGGCTGGATTAAAGATTGGCGATATCGTGGCTGAGATTAATGGAAAAAATGTTGGCGAAATGACGAATGAGGAGATCGTTAAAGCGGTCAGGGGGCCCGAAGGAACCGAAGTTAAACTTTGCCTCTACTCTTTTGATAAGGTCGGCTGCGGTATCATTACGATAAAAAGAGAAAAAATTAATTTTCAACGACAATAACGACACTCGGCCCCTCCGGCCGATTTTTGTTGCATAAGGTTTGTTTGACAATTGAACCATCGCAGTTATGATGAGAAATATCCGCTCTTTAATTTTAATATGGAGAAAAAAGCATGGCACAGAGAATCGGCACGCGAACAAAAATATCGCGGGGCATGATTGTCAGATACATCGAACCGACGATCAAGCGCCGCGTGGTCGGAAAAGTCATACGCATAAAAACATACGGCAGGCGCCAGCTTGTGTATCTCTCGCTTGAACCCGGCCTTGAAGCGCTCGGAAGACGGGACGATTTTAAGAAACTGAAAGCGGAAATTATCACCTTAGATGAACTTATCACGTTTACGAATGATGCAATTTATCGCGGAAAGAAGCGATAATAAAATCGGCCGCCTCACGGCCGATTTTTAACGTTATGACAAAACCATGACTTCCGCCGTCGGTAAAAAACTATCTATGCACCAAACCACCGAACCGACTACGAAATCAATTTATAACTCACCTCCTCCACTCCCTTCACCCCTTTGAGCTTCATCATCAGTTTTTCCAAAATTCCCCTGCTTTTTACCTGCGCATGGATGATTATCAGGGGATACATCCTGTTTTTTGTATCCGTTGTGATGCTTTTTATATTGATTTTCAATTCAGCGACTGCCGCAGAAACATCTTTCAAAAGTCCGATCCGGTCACGTACCGACAGGCGAAACTCGATCATTTGTCCGCTTTTGCTCGAAAACGCAAGTTCCTCGCGAGCCGCACGGATAAACGACTGAATGCGCTTTCGCGCGGCTGCCGTTTTCACGAACGAAAGCCAATCCGAATTCGGCTTTTTGTTCTTTTGGGTGATGATCTCGACAATATCGCCGTTATGAAGCTCGTGATCAAGTGGAACCATCTTGCCTCCGATTTTTGCTCCCGCGGCCTCGTGCCCGATATCGGTATGAACTTGATAGGCAAAATCAATCGGGGTTGACCCTTCCGGCAAATCGATGACATCCCCCTTCGGGGTTAATACAAAGATGCGATTTTTGAAAAAATCAATTTTTAAAGACTCAATGAACTCGTCGGGATTTCTGAATTCCTTCTGCCATTCGCGAAGCTGGCTTACCCATCCGAGTTCTTTTTTCGAGGCAAAAATCACGCCTTTCTTTCTGTAGACATCGGATGCCTTGCCCTCCGTATACGCCCAATGCGCGGCAATTCCTTGCTCGGCCTCGCGGTGCATTTCTTCGGTCCTTATTTGAAACTCGGTCATCCGCCCATGCGGCCCGAAAACCGTCGTATGGATCGAACGGTATCCGTTCGGCTTCGGAAGCGCGATATAATCTTTTACCAGACCGGGCACCGGCCGCCACATCTTATGGATAACTCCCAGGGCTGCATAACAATCCTCAACCGTCCGGACAATCAGGCGCACCGCGACTAAATCGAAAATCTTGTTTATATTCATTTCATATTTTAAAAGTTTTCGATACAGACTGAAAAAATGTTTCGCCCGTCCGTGAATATCCGCATATTCCACTTTTTCTTTCTCAAGCTCCTCCTTGATGAGCGGCAGGAGCTTGTCCACATATTTCTGCCTCTCTATTAAGGGCTCTTTTACCTGCCCGGCCAGCCATTCGTGTTCTTTTGGATATACGTAAGGAAACGACAGGTCTTCCAGCTGTCCTTTTATCTCTCCGATCCCCAGGCGATATGCAAGCGGCGCGTAGATTTCAAGCGTTTCAAGCGCAATACGCCGCTGTTTTTCCGGTGGGAGTGCCGAAAGTGTTTTCATATTGTGAAGCCGGTCCATGAGCTTTATTAAAACAACGCGGATGTCTTCGGCGATCGCCAAAAACATTTTTCGCAAATTCTCAGCTTCACGCTCGGTTCCGTGAAACTTGATTTTATCGAGCTTCGTAACCCCGTCAACAAGAAAAGCGATTTCCGGCCCGAATTCTTTTTCGATTTGTTCGAGAGAAAAATGTGCATCTTCGCAAACATCGTGAAGCAGTGCCGCCGCGACCGATGAGGCATCAAGTCCCATTTCCGATACGCTCAACGCAACACTTATCGGATGATCGAAATACGGGATGCCCGAACGGCGTTTTTGATTCACATGCGCTTTTTGGGCGCATGCAAAAGCGCGCCTGATCAGATCCTGATTGGAAGAGGAAACATTTCCCCGTTGATTCATTTTTTTGATGATATCTTCGACCGGCGCCATGATGAGATGATAGTGCGAATACGGGATTTTTTCAAGAAAAAAACCGCGTCCGTGCGCGGCCTTTTGTGGCATTCCGAAATTATGATCATGCCTTTCTGTGGGGCGACTCATCACACATACCACCTTCGTGATTAAGCACGAGCCAGTGATACATTGTACCCGGCGCAAATCCTTCCCGTTTCGCGGAAACGTCGTAAATCATAAAAAATTTTTTCTTCCGGTCTTCCCAATCCCGGCACCACTCCTGATAAAGACCCCTGACAACTCTCACCTCTTTAAAGGATCGCCCCCTCGCCCACTCGACAAGAAGCCGGATAAGCATGCGCTCCCACCGGAATGCGCAAAGATCTTCCTTCAGCCCCTTTTTTCCCTGAATCTGTTTTACGAATAAAACGCCTGTATCCGGCACATCGAACCAAATACTCGCGATCGGGCTTCCGCATTTCCGCAAGACGAACCCGAACTCCGCATCCGGATAAATGCCGTACGCAGAATTCAGCGTAGTCTTACATGCCGTTTCGCCCGTTGACCGCATCTTTACAATCGTATATATCGCCGTATCGATGGAATCGGACCGCCGATATTTCGTGAAAACCCGCTCAATCAATTCCCGAGAAAGCAGGAATTCATCCGAAAACCAATCCTTCGCCGTTAATTTACCCGAACCGGAGCTTCCGCCGCTTTCGCGTTCGCCCATTCCCTCACCCGATTATTAAAGAACAACCAAGCTTTTATAGCATATGAAACGGAATCAAATTTTGCAATCCCGCGGCGGAAAAAATTATCATTCCTGCGAAAGCAGGAATCCAGACGCCGCGCCAGTGAAAACTGGCGCCCAGACTAAAATATAAATCTGGATTCCGGCTCAAGGCCGGAATGACAGAAAAGCGGGTTTCGTAACTCAAAGTAGGTAACCTCGCAGTAAGCTTGGAGGTATTATATATAAAACCGCCCGAAGGGGCGGCAAAAAAAAATTATTTTACTTCTTCAAAGCTGAGGCAATTTAGAGGAACTACCTGGCGGGATGTGGTGGAACTTAGGATATCATAACCGATAATTTTATAACGAACCGTATACTGGATGCCGGGTTTAAGACCCTTGGTTTCCTCCGGCATGGCAACGCACAAAATCGTTGTCGCATAATAACGTGAAAGTGCGGAACGGCTTACGGTATCAAGATTGGTAATTTCCGCAAGAACAAAAGCCGTTCCTTGCCAGGCGTCGTAATTAGTGGTTCCATTGGGTATAGCTCGGAAGATAAGCTTTCTTTCGTGTATTTGAGAGGGGTCGGCTTTGAGCGTTGGGGACGACAAGAGCGACAGGATAATGGCAACCAACGCAACCAAAGCAACAAAAACGATGCTTAAAAAAAACAAGTTATGACCCTTCTTTTCAGTCTTGTGGTCCGGCGTGTAATTCGGGGCCATCAGCTTTCTCCTTTTTCAACGACCGTACAATAATATATGAGTACTATAAACCGGCATTGGTTGTCAAATAACCCTCTTGCCTATTCCACCGTCACCGACTTTGCAAGATTGCGCGGCTTATCCACGTCATATCCGCGCATGACTCCGAAGTGATACGCAAAAAGCTGAAGAGGCACCACCGATAAAAGCGGGGTCAGCATTTCAAGGGTTTTGGGAATATACATAACGTCATCGGTGATATCGCGAATTTTTTTATCGCCCTCGGTTGCGATTGCGAGTATCGGGCCGCCCCTCGCCCGAATTTCTTCCATGTTTGAAATCATTTTTTCATACACCGAATCCTGCGGCGCGACAAAAATCGATGGAAAATTTTTATCAATCATCGCAATCGGACCATGCTTCATCTCGCCCGCTCCGCACCCTTCCGCGTGAACATACGAAATTTCCTTTAATTTCAGGGCTCCTTCGTACGCAACCGGCACATTGTATTTTCGCCCCAAGTATAAAAAGTTTTCGTATTTCTGATATTTTTTTGCGAGTTTTTCGATTGCGTTGTTTTGCGCGATGATTTTTCTCATCAAATCGGGAATCTTCGCGAGTTCTTTCAAAATACGCTCGCCCGTTACCACCGACATATCGCGCTGTCTTCCCAGAAGCACGGTAAGGAGCGCTAAAATCGCAACTTGCGACGTAAATGCCTTGGTTGAAGCAACCCCGATTTCGGGACCGACATGCTGATAGACTCCCGCATCGGTCTCCCGCGCAAGGGTCGAGCCGACGACATTTACGATGCCGAGCGACACTATGCCTTTTTCTTTCGCTTCCCGAAGGGACGCAAGAGTGTCCGCGGTCTCTCCGGACTGTGATATCGCGAGAAACACGTCGCCATCTCGAAATACCGGTTTCCGATAGCGAAATTCCGACGCGACGTCAACTTCGGCAGGAATGCCCGCATATTCTTCGATCATGTTTTCGCCGACCCTTCCGGCCAAATACGCCGTTCCACACGCGGAAATAAGTATGCGTTTTGCCTGCTGAAGGCGGTCCCGAACGCCGTCAAGTCCGCCGAGTTTTACCCGCCCCTCTTTGGGAATCATTCTGCCGCGAATCGAATTTTCTATCGCCTCCGGTTCTTCAAAAATTTCTTTCAGCATGAAATGAGGATATCCCCCTTTTTGCGCCTCCTCGAGCGACCATTCAAGTTTTTCCTGGTTTTTTTGCTTGATATTCCGCCGCAGATCATATACGGTATAGTTTTTTGGCGTGAGCACGGCCATTTCGCCGTCATCGAGATACACGACTTTTGCCGTATGCTTCAGTACGGCCGATGCGTCTGAAGCCACGAAATATTCCTTATCGCCGATACCCAGAAGAAGGGGGGAAAAATTCCGCGCGGCAATAAGCACGCCCGGATCGCGCGAGTCAAGTATGGCAAAACCATATGTGCCGCGAACAGAGAGCAGGGCATGCCTAACCGCTTCTTCAAAATCCAATTTTGGATTTATGTTTCGATATTCTTCGATTAGGTGCGCGAGAACTTCCGTGTCCGTCTCGGAACGAAACGAATGGCCGAGCCGCACCAAGTCATTGCGCAAATCCTTATAGTTTTCAATAATGCCGTTATGAACGAGCATGATGTTTCCGGAGCAGTCGCGATGCGGATGCGCATTCGCCTCCGTCACCCCTCCGTGAGTCGCCCACCGGCTTTGGATGATTCCTAATGTTCCCGCATATCGCTCCGGATCCCCGATTTTTTGCTCAAGCATAGCCACCCTGCCAACAGCTTTTTCACTTTTGATGGCCCCGTTTTTTTGAAGCACGGCAAAACCCGCGGAGTCGTATCCCCGGTATTCAAGCGCCTTGATGCCGTCAAGAAGGATGGGCAAGGCGCGCTGTTTTCCGATATATCCTACAATGCCGCAGATAAAAGTGCGGTGCCAGTAAAACGACAAATATCAATTAATATCTATGAGTATCTACGAGTATCTGATACGTATCGATATCTGTTGATATTAGCCGCAGATCGGCGCCGTATTATGCTTTTTTATAATTCTTCTTTCACCTCCCTACCACCGATCAATCGTTCAATTTCTTCATCACTTAATTGCACCAATCCTTGCGTTGATTCTTTTAGCAATCGCATTTTTAAATCTTTTGACAAAAATTGCTCCGGCCCTCCGGACGGCTTCTCCGCCTCTAACCATCGGGTAAACGCCTTGCTGAAATCCTTTGTCGGCACCTGCACAAAAATGATTTCATCAACCGGAAGTTTTCCGCCGTAGAGTTTCTTTACCGCGTCTAAAACAGCTTTTTTCCACACTCCTTCGCCAGACCGAATGGTGAATTGAATGCCTATTTTTTTACGCCTTGCTTCTTTTTCACCGCTATTGTCGTCAAGTGAGACGCCGCGCTTTCTTTGTGATGTCTGCAATTTGAAATCATATTTGAATATGCCGTCCTCCATGTTATTCGCGCGCACAACAACAAATCCCAATGAATTATTCAGAGAAGTTCGATTCAACAATTCACGAGCCATCGTCTCGGCGATAATTCCTTCCGGCACGCCTCTTTTGCCCCAATTCTCTTCGATATGTGAAAGAGGGGTCTTGCTGGCCGCGCCCAGGTTCCATAATGCTAATTCCTTGTCATATAATTCTTCGACGTCGCGCCGCGCTTCGTTCACCAAAATTTTTTTTGCAGTTTGGCGAAAGACGCCGTGCGGCATCTCCGGATCAGGCAGATAACGCAAGCCCCAGGCGCAATCAGACTGAACGTCCGCAACGGTCACGGCCTTTTTTCCGTTATTGTCTTTCGCGTAAAAACCACCGGAATCCTCGTCATAATAAAGCATGCGCCTGTCAACACCGAATTCCTCGATATCTTCTTCCGTGTCAATCGCCCGAAGCGATCTGGCAAGCCGCCTCATTCGAGCATTCTTAAGTGGTTGATATTTTTCTTTTGCCGCGATTATTCGTTTCAGTGTACGCTCATCCGTCTCGCGCGCATCAAATTGTTCCAATAATTTCGCGATAACCATTTCGCTTCTTTTCAAAACCTCTTTGTTTTTTTGCTTGCGCTTTTCAGGCGACAAATGCCGTTTATTAAAAAGACCAGTTGCTTAATAAGGTTTTAGCCGTTTTTTTGAAAAATCATTGGCTTAAAATAAGGGTTTTTTGTATCAAATTTCCTC
>MHQO01000027.1:13490-14049 GCA_001820675.1 Candidatus Sungbacteria bacterium RIFCSPLOWO2_01_FULL_47_10 | reverse complement strand
TATTCAAGGGGCTTTGCACGGAATACAACCAGTAAAACGCGATAAAAAATAATGACGTGAATTCAAAAAAGTTGTCATGAATCCACCCGATAAGAAAACGCAACGATTTATTTCCGCGAAGCACCCGCCACAATGCAAGCAAAAATGCGACTGCGGCAAGAAGAAGAAGCGCGGTCGGTTCCTTGAGCAAATAGAGAACGGGAAAATAATATTTCCACCCCGCCGCGGAAACTTCTCCGAGAAAATATCCGGTATTGCCTCCTGCGGATCGCTGCAGGACCATTTCGATTCCGAGGAGGTATTGCGAAATCGGGCGCACGAGCGGTTTGTCCGTTCCCCAAATGGTAAATTCGGCAAGACAGCGGATGCGCCGTTTTATACCGATATCGGATTTCGGGTCGCAGACGAATCCTTCGGGGTCCGGGCCGCCCGCGAACGACGACAGGACATATACCGTATCGCGCATTTGCGAAAGGGGAATTTCAGAAATTTTTGCGGTCCGTTCCGGCTCCGGCAGGCTGATGACTTCGATCAGCTCCCCGGGTGTCCATATTTTTCC
>MHQO01000027.1:11587-13410 GCA_001820675.1 Candidatus Sungbacteria bacterium RIFCSPLOWO2_01_FULL_47_10 | reverse complement strand
TTCGACGGACGTTGCGGGATAATTGATGACGTGGAATGCATAGACAAGCCATATCGTCGCAATCCCAACGAAGAAAAGAATTGCAGTTTTTCCGAACACCTGAAGAACAAAAAACGGAAACCGGATTATTCCGCGGTAATACGGACGCTCGGTGACAAGCCAGACCAGGATGATTGCCGCATACAACGGAACAAGGAGAATAAGAGAAAATTTCATAAGTTGGGCGACACCAAAGAGAAATCCTGCAAAGAGAGCATTTTTCCAGGAGGGGTTTTCAAGAAACCGAATGAGGCCGGTGATGCCGATAAAAAAGCCGAATGTCGCGCCGATATCGGTCGTGACGAACCGCGCATGGGCAAGAATGGTCGGTGAAAACGCGATAAAAGTGAGAGTAAGAAGCGCGACGCTGTCGGTATATCGCCTCCGTGTGTATGAAAAAATCAGCCACGAAAGAACAAGCGCGAGCAGGATCATCGGAAATCGCGACCAGAAAAGAATCGCATTGGCGTCGTTTCCCGACTCATAAAGGAATTTGACCCCTTGTACCCATTGGCCGTTGTTGTCGTGTTGCCAGGAGTTGGTGTCAGTCGGAAAATTCGGACGGAGCAAAAGAAGGGGCAGTCCCGCGATGTCTTTGATAAGCGGCGGGTGCTCCGGGTTCAGCCGCATATCTTTTTTGGCGACATAGGAATAACCGGCGGGGATATGGGCGACTTCATCCATGATCGCAGAGTCATTCCATGATGATAAAAGAAGGAGGATACATTGGATGGTTAGTATGGCGGCGGCGATAATGGCAGTTTTTTTCATTGTTGATTTATTTACAGTTATATGATATAGTCCTAATTATAGCATGTTTCCAGGGGAAAAAGGAGCGGGAATTGGAATTTTCATGCTCCATTATCGTACGGGAAAGCAAAAAAGTGGTGCGATTGTTTGACGGGCGCCACGACTATTTTCGAGGTAATCGCGTTTTTATTCCGGATTCGGTTAAAAAAGAGAATGTGCGAAATGCGATTGTGGCGGAACTGCGCCGCCAGATGAATATCGGAAGCCGTCCCATGAGAATTTTGAGCGTCAGGCCGCACGCAAGCATTCCTCGTCCGAAACCGGATGAAAGAAATAACCCGTAGCATTGACACAATCCGCATTCGCTGATCGTAACAATCGGGTGCTCAATACGGCATCCATGCCGCAGTTTTCTGCGGTTTTTTCACGCGTGCCCTTGTGCATGAGTTCAATTTTTGATATAATGATAATGAAAATTGATTGAACAAAGCAGGGCCGGAAACATTATGCGTACAGAGCGCGTTTTGTTGTTTGAGGTGATGTTTTTCGATAATAAATTGATAATAATTTTGCATGAGTATGACCCCATTCAATAATTTTACAATTAAAGCCCAGGAAGCGCTTAAAAAAGCGCATGATCTTGCGATTGAGAGGTCTCATCAGCAAATCGAGCCCCTGCATCTTCTTACCGCCCTCGTTTTGCAGGAAGAAGGAACGGTCCAACAGATTCTTGAAAAGCTCGAGGTGAACATTTCCTCGATTATCGACAAGCTTTTGCAAAAATTGGACGCATTGCCGAGGATCAACGCGTTGTCCCCAGTCATTTCCCTGTATTTGTCGCAAGAACTCGCCCGTGTCATGGAGCATGCGCATAAAGAAGCCCAAAACTTGAAGGATGAATTTATTTCCACGGAACACCTTTTTCTCGCGCTTTCCGAGGTTCCTTCGCGCGCGCGGGATGTTGTTTCCGAAGCGAATGTTGCGCATGACGTCATTTTAAAGACGCTTGCGACTCTTCGCGGAGGACAGCGCGT
>MHQO01000027.1:3350-11532 GCA_001820675.1 Candidatus Sungbacteria bacterium RIFCSPLOWO2_01_FULL_47_10 | reverse complement strand
GCGTTACCGACCCCGAGTCGGAGTATAAATATAATGTACTGGAAAAATATGCCCGAAATCTCACAAAGCTTGCCCGCGAGGAAAAACTCGACCCGGTCATCGGGAGGGACGATGAAATTCGGCGGGTGATGCAGGTTCTCTCCCGAAGGACCAAAAACAACCCGGTGCTTATCGGTGAGGCGGGTGTCGGGAAAACCGCGATTGCCGAGGGGCTTGCCGAGCGCATTGTTTCCGGGGACGTGCCGGAGCCGCTGAAAGAAAAAGAACTGATTTCAATCGACATCGGCTCCCTTGTTGCGGGAACAAAATACCGCGGCGAATTCGAGGATCGACTCAAGGCAATTTTGCGTGAAATCGACCGCTCAAAGGGGAAATTCATCATATTTATCGACGAATTGCATACGATCGTCGGAGCAGGCGCGGCGGAAGGAGCGATTGACGCTTCAAACATGCTGAAACCGGCGCTTGCGCGAGGAGAACTTCGGGCCATCGGGGCAACAACGCTGAAGGAATACCATAAATATATAGAAAAGGACCCGGCGCTTGCCCGCCGCTTTCAGCCGGTTTATGTGGATGAACCGACGGTTGAGGAAACCGTCTCGATTCTTCGCGGTATCAAGCATAAATATGAGGTTCATCACGGGGTGAGAATCACCGACTCGGCAATCGTTGCCGCAGCCCAGTTTTCGAGCCGCTACATCACGGACCGCTTTTTGCCCGACAAGGCAATTGATCTTGTCGATGAAGCCGCTTCTTCTTTGAGGATTGACATGGATTCTTTGCCGAAAGACGTCGAGGCGGTAAAAAAAGAATTGACGAGTCTTGAGATCGAACGCGAAGCGCTGAAGCAGGAATCAAACGGAGCGGGAGGCGATGCCTCGACAAAAATAAAAAGCCGCCTGAAAAAACTTGAAAAGGCGATTGGCGCAATCCGCCAGAAATTCGAAAAATTAAGCGCGAAATGGAAAGAGGAAAAAGACTGTATCAATCAAATTGGGGATTTTAAGAAAAATATCTCAACGCTGACTCAGGAGGCTGACAAGGCGGAACGCGAGGGTAATTTTGAGCGTGTTGCCGAAATCAGATACGGCAGTCTCCCCGCTATCGGGAAAAAACTGCGCGACGGGGAAGTCGCGCTGAAAAAACTTCAATCATCCCGAAAGCTCCTGAAAGAAGAAGTGGGGGAGGAAGAAATCGCGCAAGTGGTTGCGCGCTGGACGAATATACCGGTGACGAAAATGCTCGAGCATGAAACAAAAAAGCTCATGCGCCTTGAGGAGGTCCTGACGCGGCGGGTTATTGGCCAGGAGGAGGCGATTTCAAAAGTCGCTCACGCGGTCAGGCGCTCGCGGGCAGGCATTCAGGACGAGGATCGTCCAATCGCCTCATTCATGTTTTTGGGCCCGACCGGTGTCGGAAAGACGGAACTCGCAAAATCTCTTTGCGAATTCATGTTCAACGATGAAAAAGCGCTCGTGCATTTCGACATGTCGGAATACATGGAACGACACACCGTCGCGCGTTTTCTCGGAGCCCCCGCGGGGTATGTGGGGTACGAAGAGGGTGGTCAGCTAACCGAGCGGATCAAGCACCGGCCGTACTCGGTAATTCTTTTTGACGAAATCGAAAAAGCGCATCCGGAAATTTTCAACGTCATGCTTCAGATATTGGATAACGGCCGCCTGACCGACGCCAAGGGTCGTGTGGTGAATTTCAAGAACACGATCATCATTATGACCTCGAATATCGGAAGCGAATTTTTGCAGGAAATGGCCGGTCTCGGGTTCGCATCTGGCGGAGAAGAAACCCGCGAGAAAAAAGAAGATGACTTGAGGGAAAAAATCAGAAAATCGCTTGAACAGCATTTTCGTCCCGAGTTTTTGAATCGGGTTGACGAGGTTATTATCTTCAACAGTCTTACGCCGAAGGTAATCATGAAGATCATCGATGTTCAGTTGGAGAAAGTAAGAGTTCGCATGGCGGAAAAAGAAGTTACTCTGGCTTTTGCCGATTCCGTCAAAAAATTCCTCGCGGATAAGGGTTTTGGCGATCGATACGGCGCGCGGCCCGCAAAACGCGCGATACAGACATATGTATTAAATCGGCTCGCAGAAGAATTAATATCCGGTAGAATAAAGCACGGCAATGAGGTAGAGGCGAACATGGACGGTGAACGTGTTGTTTTTATTTCTTCCGACAAGAAAGCGGGAGGCCAAAAAACATCCGAGAAATCAAAGCAAAGAGAAATGACAGCAGTATAATCCTGAAATCGAATAGGGAAAGAAGCCCGGACCGCGTAAGGCGGCCCGGGTTTTGTTTTGCCCCGGATCCGTTCGGGACGTTATTTGACATGTATCCCATTGTTTTTATACACTCTATAGGGTGCAAAGAAGGATGTATCTGCATATCTCTTATTTCTCTTTTTTGCCTATACTATGATGACTACCGAAATGAATAAAAAAATATTCGAACTAACCCTTGCGGTGTATCGAGTAACAGATCTTTTTCCGCAAAGCGAGGCGTTGCGGCGCCACGTCCGGGAAAAAGCAAATGAAATAACGTCCTCCGTCTGTGAATATTGCCCCAAGGCAAATAATTTTGCATTTGCCCACGAAACTCTCGCAAAAATCCAGTCGATCAGGACGCTTCTCGGCATTGCGCGGTTTTCGCGCCTCTCAAAGCCGATAAACATTGCGGTTCTTGACCGCGAATATGATTTTTTTGCAAATTATTTTGAGCGTGAATTTGTACGGCTTTCTGAAAACATGAAAGCTCATGAAAATCCGGAAGAGTATCACTACCCCCTGCTTCGGGAACGTAAAAATGAAAGAAAACCAAAGGTTGAACGAAGTTTGATCTATAGCCAGAGGGTTTCATTGGAAAACGGGAATGGAAATGGAAACGGATCGCATGAAATTATAGGAAATCAGTCATCAGATACCATCAAAGTAAATGGGGGCAAAGAGGAACTTGTGGGGATGCCTGAAAAGACGGGTGTAAACAGACGTCAAAAGACCATTTTGGATTACTTAAAATCAAATGATCAGGTAAAGTCGAGCGACCTGTCAGGTCTGTTTGAGGAGAAGTTGAGCATTAAGACCCTTCAACGCGACCTATCATTCCTTGTCGGGCAAAATATCATAGAACGTCAGGGAGAAAAAAGGTGGGCGGTTTATAAATTGCGAAATTAAGCACTTTTAAATCTTCCGAAGTCTGACTTCGGAGTGGTTTATAAAAGACATTTATAAACGACAGACTTATGTCGTTTATCCACAAACCAGAAAACCACGGGCGTAAGCCCATGGACGGATTGCGGACAGTCGCAAAGCGCATAGATAAATAACACTGACGTAAGTCTGTGGTGGGTGGGTTTATCCATAGCCAACAAAGTAATACGTGCATATGGCGGCTAAAATCAAAAAAGTTATAATCCCTGTTGCGGGTTTTGGAACCCGTTTTTTGCCTGCGACAAAAGCACAGCCAAAGGAAATGCTTCCGATCGTCGATAAACCCGTTATTCAGTATTTGGTCGAGGAAGCGGTTGATTCCGGAATCCGTGAGGTGATATTCGTTACCGGCAGGGGCAAGCGGGCAATCGAGGACCATTTTGACCATGCGGGAGAGCTTGAATTTTTTCTTGAAAAGCGCGGCAAGCACGACTTAGCGCGAGAAATACGAAAGATCTCTTCACTTGCGCATTTCGCCTTTGTCAGACAAAAGGAGCCGCTTGGCGTAGGCGATGCTCTTTTGCAGGCGAGAAGGTTGGTTGGCGATGAACCGGTGGCGGTCCTTTTTGGCGATGATATTGTTTATTCTTCAACGCCATGTCTACGACAGCTTATTGACGTTTTTGAGAAATACCAAGAACCCGTTTTTGCGCTTGAGCGCGTTCCTATGAAGAGCGTTCAGAAGTATGGGGTTGTAGGAGGGAAAAAAATTTCACCCCGAACGTATGAAGTTTCGGAAATTGTTGAGAAGCCGTTGCCGAAACAGGCGCCGTCCAATCTGTCTATTGTCGGAAAATATATTTTGACACCACAGGTTTTTGACGAACTGGAGCGCGTGCCGTATAGAAAGGGAAAGGAGTTATTTTTGACCGAGGCGTTTAGCAGATTGTTAAAAAAAGGAGAAAAGATATACGGACATGAATTTTTTGGAATCAGATACGACTGCGGCGATAAGCTCGGTTTTCTTAAGGCAGTTGTCGATTTTGGTCTTCGCCATTCTGAATTGAAAAAAGATTTTAAAAGACATCTATCGCAAATTTCTTAAAAGACAGACAGCATAAAGGTAAACGTCATAATTTTTTGTTGAGGTTTCATTCAAGCGTCGTTGATTAAAAATTATTCGAATCATACATAATTTTGTCTTTTATCTCTGTGAATTACGAAGCTATCGCCGGATTAAATTAATTATGTCGGTAGCTTCTCGACTCGGCTCGAAGAACAAACACTATTGTTCGAGCTTGCTCGCCTTGCTCGCCTCGCTTTCGCTCTGGCGAAGCGGGCTGAAGTTCCTGTGAAGCGGGTCGAGAACATACGTTAAACTATCCTGCTTGCACCCGCCTGAAAAATATTTTTAAATTATGAATTACGAAACCCGTTTTTTTGTCATTCCGGCCCCGTATAGCGGTACGGGGTAAACTCCTGCCGGAATCCAGATTTTAACATTTAACCTGGATTCCTGCTTCCGCAGGAATGACAATTCTGGGTTTCGTAATTCACGGTTTTAAAGTACAAAATTGATTATTCCTAATTTTCCACGAATACGCATATAACATGTAATAATTTCTGTTTTATATCGTCAAGTATTGATATCAGGACACATTTCGCATTGATCGGTGTTTAATCTCAACAACAAGCGCAAGGATTAATTAATCATGCTTTTTCGCGCCTTCCGTCTTCGTAACACATATTTGAGTACGCGTTTTGGGTTATCCACAATCATGTATATTTGCCTTTTTTATTGGTTTATAATATATATGGTTAGGAAATAGCGCATATTGTTCATGAATGTGGAAAGAGCACGTTTTCCCTGCACCAATAAAAAACAGCCAATTTTGCTGTGATAACGAATTATCGTGGTTATGGGTGCGCGGATGTTTAGGAGAAAAACTTATCCACAATAAGCATTTGCAACAGTTTTCAAGCAGTTTTATAATGATTTTACGGGGTATGCTGTTTCTGTCGTATCGGGATCGTCAATTATCACTATGATTCAAGATTTCTTCACATTCTGAACGAGCCATTTTTTGGCTTGCTTGTAGTATGTGATGAACGGAAATGAACGTATTTGCAATTAGGTTTCGGAATTGATATGATATCGTGGCTGTTTTGAATCGACTGATTTTTGTCCGTATCAAGTTCGAAACGTGAATGCAAATGATTGGTTATTCGGCTGAACGGTAAGTACGTTGAAAACTAAAAATTACTCGCCAGTGTTGAATGAATTGCCGAACATTCTGTTTGTGAAATACGGAAAAGGATGTTGGTGCAGTAAAAATTAAGAATCAGAAAGATCGGAGTATAAAAGTCGGTCGACCCCCCGTCATTGACGGGGCGGACCTCCGGTGTTTAGTTTTCTTTCTAAACTAACCAATACCGGGGTGACTTGACTCCAAACATTGTGATTAAAACTTTAACATTGATAATTCGCGATTTGTTCTTTTTTTTATCCTCGTATCATTTGATATGAAGGAATTGTCGAAGAAGTTACAGTCGCGGATATAATCTTCCTTTTCATTTTTTTTGCGAAACAAAAATTTTGAAAGGAAACCGATTACTTGAAATTATGAATAAATTTATGTTGCGGCACAGAAAAATGGCGACAGCCGTCATTTCTGTGTCAACGGCATTCGCGATGACGGTAGCGCCTGTTGCTCCCCTCACCGCGTATGCGGCGGCCCTTACGGAGTCGCAAATCCAGGCAATCCTTGATTTGCTCGCTTCCTTCGGAGCCGATCAGTCAGTTGTAAGTAATGTGAATTCCTCATTGAGAGGAGAGGCGACGACGCCTCCTCCGGCAATGACGACGGGCACATGTTCGTTCACGCGGAGTATTACGATCGGCGTGCGCGGCGATGATGTAACCTGTTTGCAGGATTACCTCACATCCACCGGTCACTTCACCTATTCCGGCGGCTCAACCGGTTACTTCGGTTCTGTATCACAGACCGCAGTTGCGGCGTGGCAGGCGGATAACGGTGTTGCTCCGGCGGCAGGATATTTCGGTCCGCTTTCACAGGCAAAATATAATGCATTGATGGCATCAGCGCCGTCAACACCAACAACACCAACAACCCCGACAACACCAACAACCCCGACAACAGCGCCGGCAGGAACCGGTCTTACGGTTTCTCTTGCGGCGGTACAGCCGGCGGCGGGAATCGTTCCATTGGGAGTTGCGCGAGCGGCTTTCACCAATGTTGTTTTCACGGCAGGATCTGACGGCGATGTAACCGTCACGTCCGTTACCGTCGAGCGGCAGGGTGTAGGCGCGGATAACGCTCTCTCCGGAATTATATTGATTGATGAAAATGGAACACAGCTTGGTTTGTACAAGACCTTGAATTCATCCCACCAGGCATTGTTGACGGAGCCCTTTACGGTAAAGGCGGGAACTTCCCGAACCATGGCGGTTGCGGCAAAACGCCCAATTGCCGATACGAATCCTTCAACGGCGGGCCAGGTCATTCGGCTTGCGGTTGTTGCGGCTGAAGCGGGTGGCGCTACCGTTACCGGTCTTCCGGTCGTAGGCACAGGCCAGACAATGAACGCCAACTTGGTCATCGGCGTGGTAACACTTCAGCGCGGTCCGAGCGATCCAGGTTCATCCCAAACGAAAGAGGTTGGCACAACCGGATACATTTTCTCCTCAATTCGCGCAACGGCGGGATCGGGTGAGGACGTATGGCTGAAATCAATCAAATTCAACCAATCAGGTTCGGCGGCCGCTTCAGACCTCGCGAACATTAAGGTGTTTGCGGACGGAACTTCATATGACACGACCGTCTCGAGCGACGGCAAGTATTACACGGCGGTCTTTGGCGCAAACGGCCTTAAGGTTGCAAAGGGTAATAACCTTGAGATTTATCTCAAAGGCGATATGGTGTCCGGTTCAAACCGAACTGCGGACTTTGATCTGTATCGCTACGAAGATATATATGTAGTGGGAAGCAACTATGGATATGCCATTCTTCCGACAGCAACGGAAGTCGCGGCTTCGGCCGATGATGGCAATTTCCACTCCGCAAACCCGAATTTCGACGCCTTTCAGGCGACAATCGGCGCAGGATCGCTTACAGTTGCAAAGGCGACAACGCCTTCGGCACAGAATATCGCAATCAACCTTTCGGAACAGCCCCTTGGCGGATTCGAGGTTGAAGCAAAAGGCGAAGATATCACCGTTGCGAATATGGTTTTCCGATTCTTCATCGGTTCGGATACCGCTGGGGCTGATATCGGCGATATAACGAATATCGCGTTGTATGACCCGGCGGGAGCGATTGTTGCGGGCCCGCAGGACGGCTCGACCGACTCAGACAATGACGCGGTTGGAACAGCAACATTCTCCGATACGGTAACCTTTAAGGTAGGAAAGGGTGTGTATGTCTTGAAAGGAAAACTTGGAACCGATTTTGCGAACGATCAAACCATCACCGCTTCAACCACGCCTTCATCCGACTGGACGACTGTAACCGGCCAGGTTACCGGAACCACGGTTGAGCCGTCATCAGGTACATTTACCGGCAACACGATGACGATCAAGGCGGCAACCACAACGATCACCGTAAGTTCCGATCCGCCCGCGCAAAATGTTGTTTCGGGCATTACCGGGCTTACCATGGCGAAATTCGTTTTTGACGCAACCGCGTCCGGCGAAGATGTTCGCTACACGACGCTTCAATTCGGAATCGTAACATCGGCGCAAACGGCATATCCGACAGGATGCAAAGTGTGGGATGGAACGACACAGATGAATTCTGATGTTGTCAGTCCGACCACGGATGTCGACAAGACATTCACCCTGACCAATAATTTGGTCGTTCCGAAGGGTTCGGCAAAGACTGTTTCGCTGTCATGCGATCTTCCGGGTGGATTGGCAAATAACTCCACGATTCGCTGGGATCTCCCGAACGCGGGTTCGGATATTACCGGAACGGGCTTGGTATCAGGCCAGTCGG
>MHQO01000027.1:0-3332 GCA_001820675.1 Candidatus Sungbacteria bacterium RIFCSPLOWO2_01_FULL_47_10 | reverse complement strand
TGACGCGTCAAGCCCGACATACTCGATTGTTTCCGCAAACACGACCGATGTTCCGTTGGCGCTCCTCCGATTCCACGCGACTGATGAGGCGATCAACCTTACCAAGTTGAAACTGCAGTTGACTGGTGCGACCACCACCATTGCAAACCTCGCAAAGGTTACGTTCTGGGATGGCGCAACGAAAGTCGGCGAAGGATTGTTCACCTCAGCAACGAACGCGTCTGATGCATCAACAACTCCGTCATTCCCGAGAAGCTACGCATCCACAACCCTTACCGCAAACTTCCTCATTCCGAAAGATGGCGATAAGATTATGACCATAAAGGGAGATCTTGCCGCAGTCGGAACGTCGCAGTCAGGAACCGAAGGTTCATGGATCAAGGTTGACTACGACGGAGGCGAAGTTGCCGCAACCCAGGGCGTAGGACAATCATCCGGTACGACCATCAACACGGGTAGCGCATCCGATACCTCATCAAACGGTGTCAGGATGTTCAAGACCTTCCCGACCGTTGCAAAAGTCGCGCTTTCGACCAATTCGCTTGAAAACGGCCAGCGCTCACTCTTGCGATTCAAGGTAACCGCGGATTCCCACGGCGACGTCGGTCTCTACAAGTTCACCTTCACTATCGCAACAACGGGCGTAAACGTTGATAGCATCGCTGTTTACGGTTATGTCGACTCTGCCTTCTCAAACGCGGCATATGCGAACGGAGGTTTGCTGAACAACACCGCGGTTGATCTTGAGGCATTGTGGGCTGACAGCACAACGAATATCAACGTTACGTTCGATCCGGTCGGACAAGGAGGAACCGCTGAAGTCATTCAGGTTCCCGCAGGAACGACTCGCTACTTCGATGTTCTCGGAACCGTTTCGAACGCAAGCGCGGGAGATTCGATTTCGACACAGCTTCAGGGTGACGCGGCGTATCCGGCAACCGCATGGCAGACATTCGGCCCAACGGCCCCAGATTTGCTGAATGCGGGCACGACGGATGGCGTTGACAACGACACGAACGACGACTTCATTTGGTCGCCACAAGCTACAACCACCGTCAGTGTTTCGGCAAATGCCTTCACGAACGGATATGGAGTGTCTGGCTTGCCTTCGACCAACTTGTCGGCTGAAATCCTGTCGAAGTAATCCCGCATGACCCAAGAGTTATACTTGTGTAACTCGGCAAAGCCCCGCTTTAAAGCGGGGCTTTGTAATTTGTCATGCCAATAGTCATTCCTGCGGAAGCAGGAATCCAGATTAAATGACAGACCAGTGGTGGTTCGGTGGGCTCACCTTTGATGTTTGACAGGGGCAGGGAAATAGGATAGTTTTATTGGTATGGATGCGAAGAAGAAAAAAATAATGATACGGACAGGCGGAGGAGTCGTTATCGCATCACTGCTTTTCGCTGTATTTTTTCTGATCGCAAGAAACCAGAGCCAGGCCCCCTCCTCTCCATTTCTCAAGCCCTACAATGACCGGGAATTACCCTCAATGCCCCTTGTTTTGCCAAAAAACAACACAACCCCCGCTGAATCGAATGAGCCCAAAAACGTTTCCCAAACGTCAAAATTGCCGCCCTACAGCGGTTTTCCGGTTGGAATTATACATGAAGACCCTGCCGTTGCCGGCATCTACCCTGAAGAAACCAAGAATAAACTTGCCGAAGAGCTTTCGGGGCTTGCCGCATTATTATCGGAAAACCCGGACTCTCTTGATAGCTGGTTGCGGGCAGGCGTTATCAAAAAATTCTTTGGCGATTATGCGGGTGCGCGCGATGCGTGGGAATACGCGGGGGTCGTGAGTCCTTTGAATTTTGTTTCTTTCTTTAATCTCGGTGGGCTGTATGCGTATTATTTGAAAGACAACAAAAAAGCTGAATTGAATTATTTCACCGCCATAGAAAACGGCTCAAATGACCCCATGGGATACACAGCACTTGCGGATTTTTATAAAGACGCATACCCGGAAAAGTCGGGATCTGTCCCCGGTGTTATCGAAAAAGGGATTGCCGCAAACCCAACCGAAACGGGATTGCCTTTTTACCTTGCGAATTATTATAAAAATTCCGGGGAGATTTCCAAAGCGATTGAATATTTTGAAAAGGTTCTTCTCCTCGACCCCGGAAACAGTATAGCCGCCTCGGAACTTGAAACCCTCAAAAATCAATGATAAAATGCCCGCACGTATGATATGCGGGTATTTTCGTTGCGATTCCGGCTCTGCATGGGTATAATAGGATTATAGTGATACACAATATAAGAGTTTGGTGAATAATGCATAAAATCATGAAAAAAAATCTTTTGATATTTTTTTGCGCTCTCATTTCTCTTTTTATATACACCGCCGCGTCCGCATCGGCCCCGCTTGCGCCAACCGATACCGAGGCAGTCGTTCTTGCAAGCGGGAAAGACGTGTATATCACATGGACCGACATTTCGACAAATGAAACGCGCTTTGACCTTGAGAGAAGGACCGGAGCCGAGTGGTCTCTTGTTGCGGAAATTTCCGCGGATGGCACGAATTATACCAATACGAACCTTTCGGACGGCGCGTACGACTATCGGGTGAAGGCCTGTAATGCAGACGGATGCAGTGCGGGAGTTCCTGCGCAGACGGTCGGAATCGGAGTTGATGTAAACTTGAATCCGCCGGAAGGATCGACCGATGTCACGCCCCCGGTGATTTCTCATACAACGGTTGAGCCCTATGTGGGCGGCGCGTATATCAAATGGGTTACCGACGAGTTAGCCGACTCCCGAATAAAATGGGGGACGACAGCGGGCGCATATCCTGATTTTTTGCAGGTCCGATGCGGCGGCGATACCGGCGGATATGTGTATAATCACTGCATCGACCTGAACGGCATTTCATACGACAGAACATACTACCATAAGATAATGACGAGGGACAAATCGGCGAACCAGCAGGTTCAGGAATTAAGTTTTGTTTCCCTGGCATACGGGACTTCTCCGGTATTTGACGTAACTCCGCCGACAGTGACGAAATTTACATACTCGCTTGACGGCAATGGAAGGATAAAAGCGGAAGCGGCGTTTTCCGAAGCGATGGATGCCGAGTCGCTCACTAATGCGGCGATATCAATGCGCAAAACAAGCGACAACAGCGGTGTTTTGGGAACAATTTCCATAACAGCATCGTCAAGTTTTGAATTTATTACCTCAAATCCGGCAGATCCCGGAGTTCCCTACGAACTTGTTATTTTGAGAATCGCGCGGGATGCGGCGCGAAACGGCCTTGTGTCCGATTATGTTTCTCCGAATTTCATGAGGGAGATTCCAAAAGAGCCCGAAGTTTTGCCCGCTTCTGCGCC
>MHQO01000026.1:20016-27146 GCA_001820675.1 Candidatus Sungbacteria bacterium RIFCSPLOWO2_01_FULL_47_10 | reverse complement strand
TCAAAGGCCGGGATGCGCTGGATTCCACCACGATTTCACCACCGAAGTCCGACTTCGGTGAGGAAGTCGGACTTCGGCGAATAGGATTGCCGAAAGAATATTTCGGAAAGGGACTTGACCCCGAAGTTGAAAAAACAGTACGTGCGGCAATAAAAAAGCTTGAGGAGGCGGGGCATGCGGTAAAAGAAATTTCCCTTCCAATGTCCGAATATGCCCTTGCGGCCTATTACATCATCATGCCCGCCGAAGTATCGGCGAATCTCGCCCGATTCGACGGCATTCGCTATGGATACTCGGCAATTCAGAATTCAGAATCCAAAATTCTGAATTTAGAGGAGGTGTATGCAAAAACAAGAGCCGGAGGGTTCGGGCAAGAAGTAAAGCGAAGAATCATGCTTGGCGCGTACACGCTTTCTCACGGCTACTACGACGCATATTATCTGAAAGCGCAAAAAATCAGGCGCCTTATTAAAGAGGACTTCGAAAAAGCCTTTAAAGAAGTTGATCTTATCATCGGCCCCACCGCGCCCACGCCGCCATTTAAATTCGGAGAAAAATCTTCAAATCCGCTTGAGATGTATCTTTCGGATATTTATACGGTTGCGGTGAACTTGGCTGGGCTTCCCGGCCTCTCCATGAACGCCGGTTTCGTCAAAAAAGAAGGTAAAGATCTTCCGGCAGGAATCCAGTTCATCGCTCCGTGGTTTCAGGAAGAAAATATATTTACAATTGCCAATGAATTAGAAGCAAAATTAAATGCTGTGTAAAACACAACCATAAACGCAACCTGCGTTTAGTGTTGCGTAATCGTTTGCGTATAATATTGTTTCTAAAGGTACGCGTAATCAGTTGCGTCTATTGTTGCTTCTAAAACAATGGAATTCTATTTCAATCTTCTCGATCGATTTTACTCCTCCGGCGGAGGCACGTTTATTTTGTCGATGAAATTTGTCGGCGGTTTATTATCCATCGTTTTTTTTGGCTTCATCATCTATCTGAATGTCCTCATGTTCCGCCTCCAGAACCCGAAAGGCGCTGTCGAGAAAATAGAGGAAATCGTTGGGGAGGATTTTGGAAAAATTCCGGAATCGGAAAAAAGAGAAGTTCCCAAAAAATGGCAAAGTGTTCTTGACAAGGCATCATCCCCAACCCCGTCCGACTGGAAACTTGCCGTCATCGAGGCCGATACGATCATGGACGATATCCTCAAAAAAATGCGACTTGAAGGCAACTCGTTTGGTGATCGCTTGAAACAACTTGACCGCTCAAAACTCAACTCGATTGATAATCTCTGGGACGCACACAAAATCAGAAATCTCATCGCGCACGATCCCAATCGCCCCGTCTCGCGCCAGGAAATAGACCGCGCAATCGACGGCTATGAAAAAGCGCTCGATGAGCTTGAATTTATATTTTGATTTTCCGGCATTGCAATACAGATTATCTTTGGCGGGAATGGTGCGGCGCCTCTGCACCTATCGGCTCATTCGCACGAATAAGCCGATAGATTTTCACGAGAAAAATTTTGAAATAAAGATCCAACCCGCAAGCGGATCGACATTCGGTGAAGGAGAATAAAAAATTTTGAAACTTGACAAACGATACCGGAGTATTGCACCTTAAATATATAGATGTGTATGCGCCGTGATACACGGGGTGAACCTTGAAAACGTGTGTGTTTTTCCTGCTCATTCTTGCAGGTATTCTTTCGTTCCACGATGGCGCTTTTTCAGCCGAAAAAGCAAAACCGCTCACGTTTGATGTTGTTGTTGACAAAGAGGTTGATGAACGATTTTTTGGCAGGGAAAATTTTCTGAACCTGCTTGATGAAATTTTTAAAGCCGCCTCTTCTGTTTTTGAGCGTGAAATAGGCCGTTCGTTTGAAATCAACAATATCCGTTTTGTTGAGCCGCCCCCCGAAACCCGTGAAAAAATATTCGTCCTTATCGACAAAACTAAGATATGGATTCAGTTCGCCCTTATCGACAAAACTGAGATATGGATTCAGAAAGAATTCTACGATACCCGTTCGGATAAAATTCTTTTTATCACCCCCAACCGATTCACTTATAAATCCAGTCCAAAACTCATTAATGGATCGGCGCCCGATGAAAAGCTTTTACTTGTGCATTTTCCCCTTTTCGAAAACGATCAATCGCTCATCACACTTCTTCACGAACTCGGGCATACGTGCGGCGCCACGCATGATAATGACAATGGCACAAACCAAATCATGCACAACATGACCACACTGTACCTTTCTTTCGATGATGCAAATCGAGCAATCATCAAACGAAACTGCGGCCCGGGAAAGTAACACACGAACGGCTCTCTTTTGAGGGCCTTTTTAAATAAAACAGCCCCGCAAAAAATCAATCCTGCACAACCGATACGCTTGGTCAAATTCGCGCTTCCCTGACGGCTACCTCGTCATTCTCTGTGGCTTCGATGTGGGGGCCGTGCACAGCAACGGGTGGATGCCCTGCCGCCACCATTACGCTCTCGGCATGCTTTTCCCCCGCCGACGCTAAAGCTTTGATGGGCAGGTTCGATCTTTGCAAAACCTATCCAGCGACAATCCAGCGAGAAATCCAGCGAGAAAAGTTGACAGAATGTTATCAATATGATACTCTATATGAGCACCTTAAAAAAAACCCTTCCGGAGTGACAATGGCTCTCGTAAATACGCAAAAAAATCGAGAACGAGACGATTATTCATTTGCAAATATTAATCTCCTAGGAAAATGTAATACGAATTGTTTTTTCTGTCTTGGACTGGATTTAGCGGGCGTCATTGATGACCAAAATCAGCTTGCAATTCCTTTTGCCGAATGGAAAAATTTCGAAACATTCCTCAAAAAATGCAAAGATAACCGCATACGGAAGATATACATCACCGGCCAAAACACCGATAGTTTGATGTATCGATGTCTCGAACAACTCATCGATTTCTTGCATGCCCAAGACTTTGCGGTCGGCCTTCGCACCAATGGGTATCTTGCCCTTGCCAGGATGGAACTTATCAACCGATGCGAACTCAGCGCCGGATATTCGATTCATACCCTTAGTCCTGTAACGAATAGAATGATTATGGGAAGAGATGATCTGCCCGACTGGGACTCGATCATTCCCGCGACACAAAGACCGAGAGTCTCGATTGTGCTCAATAGATGCAATAAGCAGGAATTTTTTGAACTTCTCAGATATGTCGCGAAGTTTGAAAATGTCCGCTACATCCAGATCAGGCGCGTGAGCACCGACACAAGAAATGATTTACTCATGCCCGATATGGTGGTATATGAAGAAATTTATTCACAGGTGAGAAACATATTCCCGCTCAAGCGGAGGTTCGCGACAGACGCCGAAGTGTATGAAATATACGGCAAGGATGTAGTGTTTTGGAGAACAATTAAAACGAGTGTTAACTCGATGAATTATTTTACCGACGACACCGTAAGCGATATGTATTTCATTGTGGAAGGATATCTGAAATACCGCACACAGTGCTGAATCAAGAACAATCTGAGAATAGTACCGCACGAACTTAATTTTGACGCCTTACGGTTTAAAGTGTGTTCTCGACCCGCTTCGCAGGAACTTCAGCGAGGCGAGCAGGCTTGAACAATAACGTTTATTCTTCGAGTCGAGAAGCTACCGACATAATTAATTTAATCCGGTGATAGTATCCCGATGCTCTATTTAAAAGCCGAAACCGCCTGCATAAGGCGGATTTAATTTTTTGAAATTGCGGAGGTTTAAATATTGGTAGTGATAATTGCGTATCGGGTTTAGGCAAATAATCCACTCCGACATTACCACTCATGTCGGCAAAAAAACAACGCTGATTCCTTGCATTTTAAACTCGATGCTTTATACTCATATCGCGGGGTGGAGGAGCAGTACCTCGCGGGGCTCATAACCCCGAGGCGTCAGTGCAATTCTGGCCCCCGCAACTAACGACCGTTACTCAATTTAACTGCGTGGATAATAACTTATTGGGAGATAAGGAATTTTTTTATTTCTCCGGAGTCATTTTGAATTTTTGCGCTGGCGCCCATCTGGAATAGTGATCGCGGACGTAAAGGATGCTAATTGTGTCCGCTTTTTTTGAATGGAAGCTCCGGAAAAGACCGAAGTTTCGGGCAAGGGCATTCGGCTTGTGATGTATTTTCCGCCGAGGTCATGTTATAATGACGGCGTGATTTCGAAGACATCTTTACTGGGAATTATTCTTATCATTGCTCTTACGATAGGAGGTGTGGTTTTTTATGTTGTGTTTATGACGTCTGTGCGGTCCGATCTGCAGGCGGCTGAGATCGAACGCAAAGCCGTAAATAACGTTCATGAAGATTTGATCAAGAAAACTAAGGAACCGGAATTCATCATGATGAAAAATGAAATGAAGGATGCGTTGGAAAAGAAGTCTGCCCTTGAATCCGAAAAAACTTCAATGGAATTACATTATAATGAAATCGCCGATTCACTTGAGAAACTTTTATCCCAAAAGCAGGCATTGGAGATCGAATTGGAATCACTTACAGACATATCGCTACCTCAATAAGCATATGCAGTCAACATCCAAAATCATTTTTAGCATCGCGGTTTTTTGCATACTGGCACTCGGGGCCATGGGCGCGCTTTATCTGAGTTCGAAATCTATTCTCGAAACAATGCGAGACGACATTAAGAGGATTTCGGAAGAAAACGCATCACTTGATACCGAGTTAAGAGAATTACCGATGCGGCTTGAGACGACGCAAAAGGACATTGAAACACTTGAAACGAACATGGGGGTACTCTCAAACACCATGGAAAAAGCGGAGGCGGAATTGAATGAGGTAACTATGCAGATTCCCAAACTGGAAGGATCGATCTCTCTTTTGCGAAATATTTCTTTCCCGCCTGGAAAGAGGGGCGCTTCAATCTATTTTGCCGAAGTGGCCGCACCCCTTACGCGGCAGGTCGTCATTTCCGAACTTGCTTTCCGCGACACACTGTTCGACTCCGAGGGAAAACCGGTTCAAAGCACAAACGAAAAGGGTTATCCGATTTCCGCTCCCGCCACGGGCATGAGCAACTATCGTCTTATCGTCGACGGAAAGCCAGTTTCGGGAAGCGGAGAATTTCTCAACAATGAAATTCGATTCCGCGATCTCTCCATTGTTCTTCCCGCCGGTGATTCAGCAGGCATTCTCCTTAAAGCGGATATAAACGCAAACGCATCGGCGGAAACACGTCACGGGCTCTCGATCAACGGATATCGGTTAAGTATGGGGTCGATAACCATTGAAAAAGAGGTTTCACCGATTTTTGAGATCGGAGAGACCGCAAAAGCTACCGTTCGTTTTCCAAACATTTTTGCCAAACAGATCATCGGCAACTCGAAAATGGGCGACCGATTCTTAATCCCTTTTACCGTGTTGAACCCTCCACGCGGGGCAAAGATAGCGCTCTTTCTCGAGTTTCTCCAGCGCCGAGAAACGCTCTTGGTAAAAAACGTGCCAGTCGAACACCAGCGCGTTGAGATCGTCATCCCCACCGAAGATTGCGGGGGTGCGGGCACCAATTGTTTTCCGCTTACACCCGGCTCCTATAATTTAAAAATCGTGATGTATACGGGGGATGATTTTTGCCAAACGCAGTGTCCCGCGAATACGCCAAAGCCCAAGGTGCTTGGCCTTGATAGAACCGATAATTATGTTCAAATTACCGAAGCGGAAGCCGGTAATGGAGACCTGATTGTCGAATCGATAACAGTGACACCCAATCCGATGCTCACCGACGAGCATGTGAAGATCTCATATGTCATAAAAAATATCGGTACGGAAAAGATAGCATCTCCAGATGCCCGTTTTCGGGCACGAAACAATACGACCGGAAGTGATCTTGGGGGGTTTTCGGGGATCAATCTCGCGGCCGGCGAATCGTATCCTTTTTCTCAAACCGATTCACGCCCGTTCAGTGCAAGTTGCGCTCATTTTCCGGTTGAAAACGAGATTCAAGCAATCATCGACTACGACAACGACGTAAACGAAAAGAATGAGACGAACAATTCGCTCACCATTATCGTAGAGTGCGTGTCGGAGAATTAAGGCTATTTGTCATCGCTGTTAGCTCCACCCAAATAATACCCGCTCCTTGTGGATTATTCATTAGACCAGTTGCTTAATAAGGTTTTAGCCGTTTTTTTGAAAAATCATTGGCTTAAAATAAGGGTTTTTTGTATCAAATTTCCTCTAAAAATTATTAAGCAACTGGTCTATTGACTTTTAATATCGAAATTTGCTATAATGGAATTACTAAACGTGAACGGCGTCCTATGTGGGTGCCGTTCGTTTTTTACGCTTTGACTTTTTATATCAATGAGGTACAATTATTATTATGAAAAAAGTTCATAACGTATTATCATATTTTGCAGTGTTTGATCCAACGAAAGAAGGCGGCTATAATGTTTTGTTTCCTGATTTTCCGGGATGTGTTACTTTTGGTAAGACTTTTGAGGAGGCAAAAAATAACGCAAAAGAAGTTTTGGAACTTTGGATAGAAGAACTCGAATCGCAAAAACAAGATTTTCCTATAAAAACTGAACGGCCTATTATTGATGAGATAAAGATCGGAGTGTGATAGGACGAGTGGTAGATGCCCTCGCCCTTTTAAATTATGAAGCCAATCAATGCAGAAAAATTGATAAAGATTTTAAGAAAACATGGATTTATTGTCTCTCGCCAAAAAGGTAGCCACATGATTTGGAAAAATCTTGCAACAAACACAATCGTCCCTGTTCCACTCCATGGCAAATCAAAGCCAATTCCAATCGGAACACTTCTTGCAATCATCAAACAATCAAAAATTTCAAAGGAAGAATTTAAGCCTTAATTTTGCAACATAAAATCCCCATGCATTATTACATAAATTTCACGAACAAATACAGTGCTTTCGTGTGAGGCCGTTCGTGGCCCCGCAACTGATTCTCAAACGCTTTCAAAACACTTCTCTTTCGGGAAGTGTTTTGATATTGACTGAACTACGCAAGGGCAAGCTCCCGCGGTTTCTGCTTCGTGGCTAAAAAACCATGCGGTTCAACCGGTATTTTTTACGGCACCGTTGTCTTTTCTTAAGAGATAAAAATG
>MHQO01000026.1:18051-19988 GCA_001820675.1 Candidatus Sungbacteria bacterium RIFCSPLOWO2_01_FULL_47_10 | reverse complement strand
GATATGGAAACAGAGATAATCAATCCAAAAAAAACAACGGTAAGAAGAACCTGAACCCATCGATCCGGCTTCCAGAACAGCATGGCATACACATAAAGAAATCCGAAAAACAAAACATAGTGAAACACATGAATGCTGGGAAAACCCGGGTCGGAAAGGGGCTGAATGACCGATACGAGATTCGAATCCGGCCGCGGGCGCCCAATGATAAATTTTATCGCCGAAATCATGCCGTCCCCCAAAAGTATGAAGAGGGCAAAGAGCGCTTCAAGCCGGAGCGCAAAAGCAAAAAAAAGCACGGATGCTACGGCGACGCTTGCCACCGCAACCCATGACCCGCCAAGAACACTCACGGAAACCAAAAAAGGCTCTCCGTACCGGAAGATGCCGTTTTGAATCTCGCGCGTAATTCCGACCTCCGGCAACCAGATGGGGGTTGAGTAGGCAAAAAACGAAAGGGCGATAAACCCAACAAAGCTCAACATCGTCATCGTCCGAGCAGTTATTTTTATTCCGTTACTCCTGATGAATGCTTCCACGAAGTTACCGCAATACGCTACCGAATATCCAGAGGCCGATAACGAATGCGACCGTTGAATATATCAGCACCGCGCCGGCAAGCATGTCTTTTATACGCCCCACTTCCGGATGATGGTCCTTCGTGACAACATTCAGCATGCGCTCGCACGCGGAATTCATAATCTCGCAGGCAAGAACGAACGCGATAAGAAGCAGAATGATCATTTTATCCGTCCGTGAAAGGCCGAATGCAAGGGAGGAGGCGATCGCAATGATCCCGATGGTAATCTGCACGACAAAATTCCGTTCACGCAGTTCATGCTTGATCCCGCGAAACGCGCTGAAAAAACTGCGCATAAAACTCTGTTTTGAAGTATGCATATGGTTTAAATTCGTAAAGAATTTATATTGATTACTATGAAATCAAATACTTTCTTCATCATACTCTCTCCCGCTTTTTTCGTCCACTCATACACAAAACCATTCAAAACAGAAACATTGCCCGGGAGAAAAACAGGATTGATCCATCGATGATGCCGGGGCATTCCTCCGGTTATTTCAAAACAACATTCTCACATTCTTAAGAATATGAGAATGTTGCTGGCTCAGAGAGCGTCCCGCAATTCTGCGCACACTGCTGATTTGAATCAAAAACAGAGAAATTAAAAAATAATTTCTGAATTTCAAATTTTCTTTTTTGTCGATTCTGATACAATGATGATTATGAAACTCATATCGCTCAACACATGGGGCGGACGGATATTCGGCCCGCTCTCGGAGTTCATACGAAAACACCGTGATACTGCCGATATTTTTTGCTTTCAGGAAATTTTTTCGTCCGACCGCCGCGACATGGTTGAATCGCGAAATACGCGTATTCACCTTCTTGACGAAATCCAATCGCTTCTTCCGGATTATTCATCTCATTTTTATCCCGTACAAGACGGTTTTGATGAAGCCGGGAAAATAGATTTTCCGATTTCTACCGGCCAGGCGACATTTGTCCAAAAAAAGCATGCCGTAATCGAATCCGGTAGGATGTTCACTCACAAAGAACGAAATAGCGCCACCGGCAACGGGTTTGGCGCATTTCCGAGCAATATCGTGTATGTTCGCGTGCGAATGAATGATACTCCCCTTTCCATACTGAATTTTCACGGCATTGCGGAACCCGGAAATAAACGTGATACGCCCGAACGGATTGCCCAGTCAAAAAAAATTCTTGATTTCTTAAAGACAAAGCATGACCAAATAATTCTTGCGGGCGATTTTAATCTGATGCCGGATACACAGAGCATACGCATGATAGAAAAACACCTCATGAACCTCATTTCGAAATTCAGCATTACGACGACACGGAGCGCCCTTTCTCCGTGGCACGGAACAAAGGATCAGCAGGATTTTGCCGATTATACGTT
>MHQO01000026.1:16668-18043 GCA_001820675.1 Candidatus Sungbacteria bacterium RIFCSPLOWO2_01_FULL_47_10 | reverse complement strand
CTTCGGTGCGCGTGGCCCGTTTTACCGTTCCGCGAGAGGAACTCATATCCGACCATCTTCCGATGATTCTTGAAATTGCGGATTAAACGCGCAACACTTCCCGAGTCGCGTTACGGCCGACCCCCGTACGGCGACAAAATTACCGCACGTTTCTGGTGTCTTTGAAAATTTCCGTGCCCTTGCCCTTGCAAAACCCGGGATGGCATAGTATAATATAAATTGAATATGGGTATAACCTATTTAGTGTCTGTTGAAATAGTTTATTCTTCGAGCCGGGTCGTGAAGATACCACAGCATAAAAAATTAAGTAATTTCTCGACTCCGCTATCGCTCCGCTCAAAAAATAAAGACTATTTCAACAGGAACTATTCAATGATTATGGGATTTTTTACGACAGACCCAAAAATAACCGAGGAAGAAATGAGGCAAATTCGGTCGAAACTTATCTCGCGGGGGTTTACCGCGCGCGAACTTGACGACGTTGAAAAAGTTTTTCGCGGCGATATGGAAAGCGCGAGCGCGAACGAACGCGGCATCAGTAAAAAAGAACTGGAGGACGCGCTCAAATTTATGCGGGAAAACACAAGCAAGCACAGCATTCCTTCTCACAAAATCGACATTCTGGAAGAAGAGATGAGAAAAAAAATATGAACTTTCAAAAAAGGAGCGGCGGAATATGCCTCTCTTTTTTTAAACCGCAAACATTCAATTTTCCTCTCACCCGCCTCTCACTCGCCTTGTTAAATATACGCTTCTTTGTTATGATGCGCTCGCCGGCACACCATAACCACCAATGGAGCAAGTCGTGACGCTGTCTCCTGAAGATATTAAAAGCATCCTTGAGCAAAACACAGCCGAAGACCAAGGAAAATGCCCATATAACCTTCCGTGCGTCGAACAAGCAATCCGCGTGAGGTGCGCTGACATTGCGAAAACCATTATTGATTTTTGCTTCAGTCAAAAGAGCGATCCGGCACACAGACGCTGGCTCATTGAAATTTTGCACACCACGGCGATGAGTCAGGAATTGACCGCAAAGCAAGCGTTGCGTTTCCTTTTTCTCATAGAACGCGAGGAAAGGAACGGGCACTTGAAAGGTGCCGCTCTTATACAAGCGATCGAATGCCTTGGGGGCCAAACATATGCGCCGGCCTTGGTTCAATTTCTTGATATACTCGTTCGCAAAAAGCGCGTTTCCGGTTGGAGGTGGACGGCATACACCATCATCGGCGTTCTCCTTTCCCGGCAGACCCAATTTCATCTGCGAAAAGAACTTACCGAGGAACTCGTTCTTGAGGCACGGAACGAAACAGATTCGTCGAAAAGAGACAGGTTGATCTTTTTATCTGGCCGGCTTGCCGAACACCAAAAAACA
>MHQO01000026.1:14233-16649 GCA_001820675.1 Candidatus Sungbacteria bacterium RIFCSPLOWO2_01_FULL_47_10 | reverse complement strand
TCAAATACACCACAACACCTCGCCGGTGTTTTTCTTTTTCGTCAAATATTGATTTGCGCACGGTAATATGGTATAAAGGCATAACGAACAACAACGCAGGAGGGGGCTATGAGCATCCTTTCACACTGTAAGAAACTCTGGGAATCTGCGACTGTTCCAAACCGAAAAAAGTTCCTTGAACAAATGGCCCAAGCAATGGGTAACCCCGCTAATGTCTGGAATGAAGTGCCCCTTTGGGCGCTTGCCAACATTCCGGATTTTGATTCGTTGCCATCGGACCTTTGCGGACACCTTCTGGTCGCATGCACTGAATCGGGGTTTGATTCGGAAAAACTTGAAAAATTTTTTGAAGCAATTGCCTGCTCCGCCCAAGACGAAAAAGATTGTTGCGTGTTGTGTATGAAAGAAACGAGGTATGCTAAAAACGTCCGCATTGAAATACGAAAGTGTTATATTGAAGGCGCAGGACAACTTTGCAATGAGTGCTACAAGCGCATTGAGAAAGCGCCATAAAATCCCTGCCGCGAACTCCGTGTCTGCATATGCCGTGTCTTAAAAAAATCCGCTCATTTTTGAGCGGTTATTTTTCACCAATAAAAAAGAACGGTGATAAATAAATCGTACTCTTTTTACTTTTCATGTCAAAACGGTATCCCGCAACCATTGATGCCTCGCTTCATTTTTCCTTACACATATGATACTTCTTCAGTATGTGATTTTTGGTGACTCGGAGGCGTTTTCCTAATGCCCCGCTGGCGAATCTACTTGGTTTCTCAGATCACAATCGGATTGCTCTTTGCCATTTTAACGCTCATTTCATATGCAACCCTTGGTCTCCTTTTTTTCCGCCTACGATTTGTAAACATCGCAAATCTTCGCGCTACCCCACGCCCGGTAATCATCGCGCCGAATCATAAAACTTTCGTTGATCACTTCTTTATCCTTCCGGCAGTGATTTTTGCAAACATAAAACTTCTTCCCGTCCGAACACTCGCCGCAGACTGGCTTTTCAAGAAACCGGCTCTCGGCTGGGTATTAAAGAATTTGCTGGGCGCCTATCCCGCACAAAACGGCAAAGGATTACGCGTGTCTCTCCGCGAAGTGCTGCGGATTCTCTCCAAAGGATATGCCGTCGGAATTTATCCGGAGGGCAGAATTTCCGTGCGCCCGGGCGTTAGAAACCGCATACGGACCGGAGCCGCGGTACTTGCCAAAAAAACCGGCTCCCCCATTCTTCCGGTTGCAATCCGCGGACATGAATATTTAACGCTGAAGGATTTTTTCTTCGGCCGCCGGATGATTACGGTACTATTCGGCGCGCCATTCACCATCGCCAAACAAACCGACACCGCCGAGGCAGTGCGTGACATACGCAGCAGACTCACGCATCTGTATGTATATCACTCTCTCAAACGCGAGTGGATGAGACTTTTCCGAAACATTGGGGCACGCGGGGACGCCAGGAAGATTTTCATGAACATGTATGCGCGCTATTCCGAACCGCACCGGAAATATCACACTGCCGAGCATATTCTTTTCTGCCTTGATACATTCAAAAGGGTGCGGCACCTCGCAAAAAACCCCGACGCGGTCGAGGCGGCACTCTTGTTTCACGACTTCGAATATTCGACGCTTCCGGATGCCCGCAATGAGAAAAAAAGCGCGGTTCTCTTTAAACAATTCGCGGACGAGATGATGCTATCCGACGAATTTATATGGCTGGTATGCGCCTATATTCTTGCATCCATGCGTCACGAAAGCGCGAATAACGATACCCGCCTGTTCATTGATTGCGACCTTGCAATTTTGGGAACCGATCCGGAGGAGTTTGACGAATATGAACGAAAAATTCGGGAAGAGTTCTCGCATGTTCCCGAAAAAATATTCTGTTTAAAAAGGCGGGAAATCCTCGAGCGATTTCTTGACCAAACCGGGCGTCCGCATATCTTTCTGACGGAGGCATTCAGAAATAAATACGAAGAACGGGCGCGATCAAACCTCGCCCGGTCAATCGCCGCATTGAAAAAATCTCCATCCATTAATGACGGCAAAATTTAAAAGCACGAATCAGTCGTGCTTTTTTAACACACAACATAAATCCCCAAACAGACTGTCCGAAAACTGTCATTCTGACATGGTCGGGAATCAAGAGTATTGAAAAGATTGCTTATTTACTGGATTCCCGCTTTCGCGGGAATGACATCATTACGCATTTTTCGAGTTTTCGGACGGTCTGTATTTATTCATGCGTTTTGCGATTGTCCGCCATTCATCCACGGGCTTACGCCGGTGCTTTTCTTGGGAGGAACGCGGACATTTTGCAGAAGTTGTTGTCATTCTGAACACATTCGCATTGCTCAGTGCATGCTTTGTAAAAAATCTTCACAATTTAGAACCGCCCTTGCGCAAGGTATTT
>MHQO01000026.1:13523-14225 GCA_001820675.1 Candidatus Sungbacteria bacterium RIFCSPLOWO2_01_FULL_47_10 | reverse complement strand
ATAATAAATAGTATGACAAACCTCACAAAAATCATCATTGCCACAATCGCGGTCATTAGTATCGGGGCAGGATATATGCTTTTCAGACCCGCTCAAGAACCCGTAAGCGATACGCCTTCTGTTGATGCGGAGCAACCACGGCCAGAGGAACCACAACCGTCCGGCGAGGTTCAAGAAAATACGCCTTCGGATGCACCTTCCCAAAAACCCGCAACAAGTAAAACGCCGCCTTCGCAAAAAACCGTTTCGATTCCTTCGCAGTTCTCAAACGCAGTTAAAAGTCCGAACCCATCCGAGGTCTCACAGGGCCCGGTCATCATAACGGCGTTACTGACGCAGGCAAAAGCCGGAGAATCTTACGCAGTATTTATAACCGCATTGGGAGGAAAAACCCCTTACGGATGGAAAATTCTTTCGGGCGCTCTTCCGCCGGGAACAACCGGGGGACTTTCGGTTGCCTGCGCCGATATGCCTGATTCCGAGTGCCGCTCCGCTTTCCAAATTTCGGGAACCCCGTCACAATCCGGCGTATATCCATTCCGGCTTGCGGTTTCGGATGGTATGAGCGCGGTGTACAAAGATTATACAATTCAGGTTAACCCCGCAACGAACCTTTCCATTGTAACAACGTCTCTTCCCGATGCGACCCTTGGCGAATATTACCAGGCGGAAATCGTCGGATACGGAGCCCCCGGCCCTTAT
>MHQO01000026.1:12426-13477 GCA_001820675.1 Candidatus Sungbacteria bacterium RIFCSPLOWO2_01_FULL_47_10 | reverse complement strand
AACGCCCATCTGCGCGAATCCTCCCTGCCCCGCCCGAACAACTATTATCGGAACCCCGCGCGGAATTAACACATATTCTTTTTCCGTTATTCTCACCGCGGGCAATCAGAATGTGTCAAAAGAATTCACGATCACGGTGAAACAATGACAATCGGAAATGGGTTTGATTTCAAACGCCACGGCCGGCTCCGCCAAGAAGCCGGCTTTTTATATGAAGCAATGATCGCGTATTCCTTGCGGTAAACAATGTATGCCGGCGCGCCATCCGCCCACTTGCCCCACTGCGGTACACATGGTAGCCTAACTATGTGATCCTTGAAATCCAAAAAGGGGGCATAAACCGTGTACGAACACGAAGGCACATTTACCTATAACAGGATGAAATTCCTGCGGAAATCTTTTTTCGAAAAAAGGATTGTTTTCCTCGAAGGAGTTATCGAAAACTCGTATATTTCAGATCCGACGATGCCGTGGGGGTGGTCAACGTCTCCTCGTGGCGTCATTGATCAACTCATTCGCCTTGCAGAAAGAGATAACAAATCGCCTATTACGCTCATCATTGACTCACCCGGCGGTATTGTTGCGTACGGCTTCAACTTATACGATGTCATGACGTCGCTTGGCGTTCCGATCAAGACGGTCGCCATGGGACTTGCGGCATCGGCGGCGGTACCGGTCCTCGCCGCAGGCACTAAAGGACAACGGTTCATTTTTTCTAACAGCGAAACCATGCTCCATTTACCCGAAGCGCAATTCGAAGGCAATACTCAAGATATAGACAAATTTAAAAAACACTTCGATGGACTGAAAGACAGATATGTTGCAATCCTCTCCCGGTGCACGGGAAGAAACTCGCAAGAGATTGAACGCCTCATGGAAAAAGTGCACTGGATGAACGCGGAAGAAACTGTCTCTTTCGGTCTTGCTGATCATATTGTCTCAAATTTGCTTGAAATTCTCGCATTTAAAAACGCGGAGCGGGATTTCGACAGATAATACTGGCCCCGGATTTCTTCGGGGCTTTTAGATTTCCTGCCGGAGAACATATCGT
>MHQO01000026.1:4190-12418 GCA_001820675.1 Candidatus Sungbacteria bacterium RIFCSPLOWO2_01_FULL_47_10 | reverse complement strand
GAATTCGAAAAAATAGTGTATGCTGTGAATGATTTTTTCTTTCCGAGGGTGGTGCGACAACGAACGCTTCGCGCCGTATTATGCGCCCGTATAGCTCAGTGGGCAAAAAGCAATGTTATTGCTTTTTGCGGGCATTACGAGTCCCGCCATCCATTTAAAATTTTGAATGGAAAACGGGGCGCAGTACTATGCCCGGGAAGAGCGGGGGGTTTTCACCCGCCTAAATTTTTGGCTCTGTAGTTCAACGGTTAGAACGGAGCACTCATAACGCTCAGAAGATGGTTCGACTCCATCCAGAGCCATAGCCAAAAATGTTTGCGGGCAAGTTAAGCCCTGGGCCGGAGGTTCGACCCCTCCTACAGGCATTATGAACGACATGAACCACGAATCACCCGACAAAAAACCGAATCCTCTCTTTGAAGAAAAAGAAATGAAGCGTTTCATCGAAACGCGCGGAATTGGAGAGGAGGACCGCGCGCTCATTGAAGAACTTGCGGCATATCCGAGCAGTTTTATCGTCGAGCAATTTCACAATAGATTCGGCATGCTTAAAGAAAGGAGCACTGCGTCGCTTGAAGCGGATATGGCAAATTCAAAAAATGAAAGAAGAAAGCGTGCCTTCGAATTATTCCTTGCCCTTGAAAGAAAATACGGCTGGATCACATGCGGTCATCTCGCGGGGGCGCTTGAGGACCGGAGAATTCCTTATACAAAAAAAGACATGGAGGAATTATTCTGACCATGTTTATATCCTTCGCGCGGCCATAGCTTAGCCCGGTTTAAAGCGCCACACTGTCACTGTGGAGATCAGGGGTTCAAATCCCCTTGGCCGCGCTAAGGATATAAACCAAGAGACATGCGGCCACGGCTCGCAAGAGCCACGGGCGAGGTGTTGCACGGTTTAAGGCGGTTGAATAAATATCTGCAATTTCTATAAGATTACACTCGAACAAGATGTGTTATGAAGGGTTCTCAAAGAAATTTGGGAGCAGTACGACAAATTAACGCTCTCATAAATTCATATATAAACGACCGGCATGATAAATTGATTGTCGGCATTGACGGTACGTCAGGGACAGGAAAGACGGCAATTGCTCTTGATGTAACATTCAGCAGGGATGATACAAGCATTATATCGTTAGACTGTTTCTGGAATAAAAAAATAGGTCGCAGGTACGCAGGTTGGTTTAATATCAAAAAAATCCAATCTTCTACAGAATCGTTTCGAAAAAAAAATTATGGAGAAAAGATCATCCGGTGGGAGCACAATAAAACTGAAAGGAAGCTTTCCATAGATTTTCAAAAAAAAATTCTCCTTATCGACGGCGTATTTCTCTGCGATACATTGCTTTTCCCACATATTTTTGATAAAGTAATTTATATGACCGCCCGCGAAGACGATATCGAAAGAAGGAGAATTTATCGAATGGAATTAAAAAAATATTCTTCATACGAAATAAAAGAAAAACAGGTGCAGTATGCGCTTTTTGACAGCGAATGGAGTGCATATTTACGAAAGTGGAGTCCTGAAAAAAACGCGGATGCAATCATACGATTGTAAAGGTCGAATGTTCGAGTAATTATATTAAATCATTTTAATATGCCTAATTTTGAAGCTCCATATGAGGAAGATCCTAAAACCGAGGAGCAAAAAGAACTCGGTGAAGTGCCAACACCGGAACATTTAAGCCCAGGGAAGCAGGATGTTAAAGATAAGAAGTTTGAAAAAATAAACCGAGAGCGAGAAAAATCCTATCGAGAACTCGGTGAAGTGCCAACACTGAAAAAACTTCCGGAAAAAGAGTAGCATCAGTGTTTTCTGAATATTCAAATCGGTTGAACCAGGTACGCACACGGACCGACACCGGGCTCGAATTTCTGTTTTAATCTGCATTTGGTAAAAAACATGAAACTAAAGCATGAACAGTATATCGGGGGGCGCGAAGGGGTTGATTTTGAATGGGATATATTCGGGTCGGCCGACATAAAAAATCCGGAATATCAAAAAGAGCTTGCGAGCATGACAAAGCCGAACGGTTTTGTGTTTTTTGAGCAGGCAAAAAAACTTGTTAAAAAATTCCAGTCATCCGACCCGCGCATTCCGGAGCGCCCGTTTGCCCGTGAACTACGAATGGAAATTATCGAGCGCCTCGGATTTGTGGAAGAAAAAGATATGGATCGGGTGAAATTCTATTCCGCAATCGGCACTCCGCTTGATATATGGCACGGCATAGACGCATTCATCGAGGTCGAGCAGGAACACGGGGCCCCAATTGTCATAACACTTGATGCAACAATGCTCACCAAAGAAGAAAAGCGGGCGCGGGGGCAAGAAATAAAGGCGGATGTTTTGGTGAGCAAAAAAGACGTTCATATTGAAGACGAAGACGAACTCCAGTCGCACATAGAAAAAAATGCCGATTCGGTCTATGAGGCCTATGTGAAAAAACGCGAAGAGGCAAAAAATACCAAGCATCAAAAAACCCAGGCATGACGCCGGGTTTTTTGAAACAATAATTCACTGCCGCGCGTTATTGCTTATTTCTCTTCTCCCATTCTGCCTGAAGCGCCTTTTCCGTATTTCGCTTCGCCCGCTCGCCTTTTTCTTCGTGAAGGCGGGCAGTTGCCTGATTCATCCGTTTTTCAAAAGCGCGAATTTCGTCATCGGGATTTTTTCCTTCCTGTTCGGCTTTTTTCCGAATACGGGCCCGATCGGCGTCGGTCATCGAAAATTTTCCATACTGAAAAACCTCAAGTCCGGCCCCTTCGTCATGTTCTTTTCCGGGATTCTCCCCTACGCTTTCAAAAGATTTCATACTTTTTTATATGTTTATATGCTCTATATCGCATGTGCCGCAATCGACCTTTAAAATGCGTAATCGCCCTCGCGAGGAATCGAACCTCGATCCGCACGTTAGGAGTGTGCTGTTCTGTCCATTGAACTACGAGGGCATTTTGTAATGAAACTCATTTGAACAAACTTTTTGCTCTTTTCATTTCTCATAGTATAATAAAAGGGCGTAAAAATAAAGAGAACATCGCCGTATTACGAAACTTTTCCGAATTTACGAATATGTAATGTAATTCGCATATTCGGGATTGGTTTGTTGTCCGCTGATAAAAACAGTGCCAACCCACGAAGAATCCGTCATAAACGTCGTCCAAAAATCCCTCCCGTCGGTGGTGAGCATTGTCATTTCAAAAACCCTCGAAGAAGTAGAAGCGGAAAATCCGTTTAAACAGCTTTTCGGCCAGCTTCCCTACGGCTACCAGCCGACACCTGAAGAGCAGGAAGAATTTTACCACTCTCTTCCGAGAACCGAGGACGGCAAAATCCGCGTGGGCGGCGGATCGGGTTTTATCGCGTCGTCCAACGGCATTATTATTACGAACAAACACGTTGTCATGGACAAAACTGCGGAATATACGGTCATAACTCCTTCCGACCAACGACTCAAGGCCGAAGTGCTCGCGCGCGACCCGATTAACGACGTTGCGATTTTAAAAATCGACGCGGAAAATCTTCCGGCGCTCCCCCTGGGGGACTCGAACAAAATCCAGCTTGGGCAGACCGTCATTGCCATCGGAACCGCCCTCGGAGAATTTCAGAACACCGTATCAACCGGAATCGTTTCCGGCCTTTCCCGATTCATTACTGCGGTTACGGACGCAGAGGGAAGGCAGGAGCGCCTTCGCGGCCTCATCCAGACGGATGCCGCGATCAACCCGGGAAATTCCGGCGGGCCGCTTGTAACGCTTGCGGGAGAAGTTATCGGTATTAACGCCGCAGTCGTGTTCGGCGCCCAGAATATCGGATTTGCAATCCCGATCAACAAAGCGAAAAACGATCTCGATGACCTGAAAAAATTCGGAAAAATCAGAAAACCATTTCTCGGCATCCGCTATATTCTGTTGAACAAAAACCTTCAGGAAAAATTCAAGCTTGCGCGCGATACGGGCGCCTTGATCCTCCGGGAACACGGCCCTGAAGGAAACGGCATCATTCCGGGTTCTTCCGCCCATCAGGCGGGTCTGAAGGAATACGATATCCTCACCGAATGCAACGATTCCATTCTTACGGAAAAAAATACGCTCGAGGATGTTCTCGACAAAGTGAATATCGGGGACGAAGTGAGTGTAAAAATATTTAGAAACGGAAAAGAATATATAAAAAAATTGGTGGTGGGAGAAAGATAAAATACAAAAATGACATTCCTCTCATATATATCATGGCACTATACCGCGGGGCTCCGGTCGCTCGCGGAAGACGCGGCCGGATTCATAAAGGCATCGGCCGGATTTTTTTCCGTTACCTATCTTCTCCGAACGATTCTCTATCCGTGGCACAGCTATAGCGAACCCTATAAACGCGGATTTTATATTTCCGAACTGATCTGGACGCTTTCGCAAAACCTCATCTCGCGCGTCTTAGGAGCAATCGTTCGCCTCATCACCATCTTCCTGGGAATTATCTTCACGGTGGCAAGTACCGCCGCATCGGCGGTTTGCGTAGCACTCTGGATCCTTATGCCCGCCATCATTCCCGCGCTCCTCATTGCGGGCATACTGATCCTGCTGTGAAGTCCAGAAATTCGCTCATTGCCGAAACATGAATTTCGAAAAAAGAATTATGGATTTCGGAAACCTGTTGTTTTCTTCATTCATGATTCTCCATTTTTCACCAACCAGTGAATTCTCGCCTTCTTTTTGAAGCCTCGCGCTTTGAATCAAAGATTCCGCTGGAAACCGTTCACCGCATTTTTCTCGCGCTGGCGCTTTTAACTTTCCTTCTTTTTTCCGCATCCGTTTACAAAGAAAGCCGAATTCTTTTCGGGATAACTCTTATTGTGTTATCCCCAACGCTTGTCGCACTGCTTTGGATGCGGTTTTTGCGTTTCTTTTGGCGCCTGAAGCCCGCACCACTTCCTCCGGACGCATCCCGCATAACAGACCCATTCAGCCATGTCGATTTCGAAATGGCAAAACTGTTTGCGTCTGTCCCTGATTTTTTTCCGGAAACTCTCATCATTGCCCTTTTTGATCTTCCGTTCGGTGTATTTTTTCTTTCGCGGCTCGGATACAAAAAAACGGATATTGTCCCACGGCTGACCGCATCGGTGCATCAGCCGTCCGATATTGTCACTCTGAATTCCGCGGAAGCGGTTATCCGCGCCGCATCGTCAATGTCGTTAAAACGGGGGCACGACACTCTCGACATGGGGAACGTATTCATGACTTTGGCGCTCCTTTCGCCGGAATTCAAAAATTTTCTGAACGAAGAAAAAATCGAGATAAAAGACCTTGATCATCTCTCCCACTGGTATTCCCTCTCGCGGGAACACGCCGCGCGGAAGGGAATCACATGGTCGCTGAAAAATTCCCCGCCCATCGGAACCGACTGGGCGTATGCCTACACCCCCCTTCTCGATAAATACTCTGAAGCAGTCAAAACCGGCGTCTCGGAAGAAGAACACCTCCACTTCCTCGGACACAATAAAGAAATCCTGCTCCTTATAGAATCCCTCCTGAAAAAATCGGAATCGAACGCAATCCTTGTGGGAGAGCCCGGGGTGGGGAAACACACGATCGTCCAGGGAGTTGCGCGAATGATCGGACGGGGGCAGGCGGGACCCCTAAGCTTTATGCGCGTGGTGAAGCTGAATCTCGAACTTGTATTCGGACAGAAAAGTTTCGGGGATACAACCGGCCTTCTTACCTCGGTCCTCCGCGAGGCGGAGTACGCGGGAAACATCATCCTTGTGATTGATGACATCCACAACTATCTCACTCCCCTTTCAAAGACAAACATATCCGAAATTCTCGTTCCGATACTGAAATCAACCGCCACAAAAGTCATCGGAATGACGGATTCCTATGGCTACCAGAGATCCGCGCTTGAAAACCAGGTCATCATGAACCTCTTTGAAAAGATCGACGTTCTCGAGCCGGACGAAAAAAGAATTTTTGAGATCTTGACCGACGTCGCAAGCCACAAAGAGCGGCGACACAACCTTTTTATCACCTACCCCGCGATACACAAAATTTTCGAGTTGTCGGATCAATACCTGACGACATCCCCATTTCCGGAAAAAGCGATTAATTTTCTTGAAGATACGTGCGTATTCGTCGAGACGCTCGGTGAAAAAACGGTAACGGCGGAATACGCGGAAAAAGTTCTCGAGAGAAAAATCGGGCTTCCGGTAGGAAATATCGAGAAGGAAGAAAAAGGGAAACTTCTCTCTCTCGAAAATGAACTCCACAAACGCATCATCGACCAGGAAGAAGGCATTGCGGTGCTGTCTGACGCCATGAGGCGATCCCGCTCGGGACTGGGGTCCCGCGAAAAACCAATCGGATCGTTTCTTTTTCTCGGGCCGACGGGTGTGGGAAAAACCGAAACCGCAAAAGCCCTTTCGGAATTTTACTTCGGAGACGAAGAGCGCATGATCCGCTTCGACATGTCGGAATATCAAAAACGAAGCGATGTGTACCGCCTCATCGGAAATCCCGACTCGCGGGAACCCGGCCAGATGGCAACCAAAGTCAGAGAAAACCCTTTTTCCTTGCTCCTTTTGGATGAGATCGAAAAAGCTCATCGCGATATCTTGAATCTTTTTCTGCGGGTACTTGACGAGGGAAAATTCACCGACGCATTCGGAAAACGCGTGGATTTCAGAAACACCATCATTATCGGCACATCGAATGCCGGCGCTGAATTCATCCGGCAGTCCCTTGTCTCGGGAGTTCCCTACGAAGAATTGAAAAAAAATCTTGTTGATTCGCTCCTTCGCGATGGATTATTCAAGCCGGAATTCATAAACCGCTTTGATGCCGTCGTCATCTTCAAACCGCTCTCAAAAACGGAGCTCGTCATGATAGCCCGCCTCATGCTCACATCTCTCGGGAAAAGAATAGAAAAGCAGGGATTCCGGTTCGAATTATCCGAAGAAACGCTCGATGGCCTTGCGGAGGCAACGGAAAAAAGCGTCTTCGGTGCGCGCGAACTCCGCAGAATCATACAGGACACGATCGAATCTCCCCTTGCCAAAGACCTTCTTGAGGGAAGGTATGAAAAAGGCGAAACGATACGCATATGAAATTCCGACCGGCGAGACGGTCGGCATACGGCAAACAAAATATAAAACTTCCGCCCTGCGAGGCGGAAGTTTTATAATACGTCTTGAAACTCAAAAGTGGTCGTTGCCTGAATCCCGGAGTCATTGCTTTTTTGTTCGCCTTCACCATCTTTGCCACTGTTACCGTGTTCATCGTCTTCACCGGGTTCATCCTCAGACCGCGCTTGAGGCAAGCCATCTTCACCAATTTCATCATTTTCGTTATCTTCTTCGCCGCCGGCCTCCGCGTCAACACCGTGATAATCGTCTTCGACAAACGCATTGCCGCGGAATTTTACCATAACCGAAATCCGATCCTGCGCCTCAAAAAACACGCGGAGTTCCTGAACAATGCGGAAAATTTTGTTGCTCGTGGTAAACGCTTCGCCGTATAATCCTCGCTCGAGTTTTTCTGCCGCTTCCTCGTTCAATCGTTCCGCATCCGCGATCCTTGCCTCAATCCGCGCCGTCGTAGACGCGTCAACCCCGCTCCCCTTCGATTCAAGATACGCCCTGACGGCCGCAATGATATGTTCCGCCGCTTTGAGCTTGCCTTCGGCGGCCTCTTTTGTTTCGGGTTTCCCGTCATTCTTTTCAATACGCGACTCAAGAGATAATCGCGTCCGAATGATCGATTGAAGCTCGTGCGAAAGTTCTCTGGAAAGAAGTCCGCGATTAGATTCCGGTCCGGATCCGGCAGAAACCGCAAGAGAACCTGACGCGGTTGAAGACGCAGTTTCCCCTTCCGCGCCCCCCTTTTCTTCGTCATGTTCTTCTTCTGTTCCGATTTGCGAAAGAACCTGCCCGTGGGCGCGGAGCGAAACTTCAAGGCGGGATGCGATATCCACGGCGGTCTTTTCTTCTCCTGCCGATTCAAGCATGGCAATTCTTTTTTCAACAAGGCCGGAATTTTTCTCAAAACGCTCCGCGAGTTCCGTTTTTGCTTTCTCGCTCACCTCTCCGCGGAGCGAGAGCTTTGCGGCTTCCTCAAGTCTGCGTTCGACGCGCGCCGCTTCCCAGTCGGCTTTTGAATCTTGTGAAAGCGCGAGGACTGCCCTGACTTCTTCGTTTATGCGGACCTTCACCGGATAGAGCGCCTCTCCCGGCAGGGCG
>MHQO01000026.1:2214-4172 GCA_001820675.1 Candidatus Sungbacteria bacterium RIFCSPLOWO2_01_FULL_47_10 | reverse complement strand
TGTTATAACCGCAAATAACGGCGCGGGCTTATATGCGCGCAGATGAAGCATCCCAAAAAATAAACCGCGTAATCTCGGCGCCTTGAAATGCGCAAACAAAGATTCTCTTACAGGATTCGCTTCCATGAAATCATAAAGCCGCCCGCGCATCGTATTCTTCGCTTCCGGCTTCATGCGAATTTTATGTTTTGCCTTATTCAGTTTTTCAAAAAAGTCAGTCAAAGAAAAGACCGAGTTTTTTGGGATTTGATTTCTTGGCGTGCGTTAACAAAACCCCAAGAAACTAAGCAACTCTTATTTTTTCTTTCAACTTCTCCACCGCTCGATTCAGTCTTACCGATACCGCATTCGCGTTCACTTCCAGAATTTCTGCGATTTCTTTCGGCCTGAGATCATCGACATAGCGCATCACAATCAGCGCGCGGTCGTCTTCCGGAAGAAAACGAAGCCCGCTCATCACCTCCCGAATCATGAGTGTCTGCTCCATGTCGCCCCGCAAATCAATCGACGGCTCGCGGATTTTTAAATCCTCAAGGAGTCCGTCAAGACTCGCCTCTTTCCTTTTCCGGGAGCGGTCAATAACTGCATTCGTCGCAACGCGGTATAAAAATGCGCGGATATTTTCGATTGTTCCTCCGCCGGAAAGATACTCCCACGTCTTCATGAATGTGTCCTGAACCAGATCTTCGGCAAGTTCCCGTGAATATACGCGAAAAAAACAATGCCGGTATATGGCATCCGCATATGCGTCATAAGACTCCAAAAAGAGTTTTTTTTTGCTCTCTGCATCTGACATAGAAGACGAATACGCGAGTGTTTTCTTACATGTTTTCCGTCATTCCTGCTCCGGATCGCGGTACAGGAGTAAACTCCGGCAGGAATCCAGTATCTGCGTGCTAACCTATAATCTGGATGCCATCCTTTTTATGGTGAGCCCGTCGAACCATCGCTGGCATGACTATATATCGCGCAAAATCTAACTATTCACCAAACATTATGTATAGTAAATCAATAGTGGTGTCTGTCAAAACTGAAAGACCGAACCTTGAGAGAGGTTCGGTCTTGAATCAGTCGATCATTTGCTTTCCACCGTCACTTTTTTCATGGTAACCGCCTCAACCGGCCGGTCGTTCGGACCGGTTTTTACATTCGCGATTTTGTCCACCACATCCTGCCCGCCGATCACCGCACCGAAAATCGTATAGTTGTGGGGAAGCGGATAATCCTTGTGCATGATAAAAAACTGACTTCCGTTCGTATTCGGGCCGGCATTTGCCATTGCAACAACGCCGCGCCGATATCCTGTCTTGTATGATTCAGTGTTCGGGTTTAATTCATCTTCAAATTGATATCCGGGACCGCCGGCGCCGGTGCCGTTCGGGTCTCCTCCTTGAATCATAAAACCGGAAATTACGCGGTGAAACGTCAGCCCGTCGTAAAAACCTTTTTCTGCAAGCGTAATAAAATTATTCACGGTCTTTGGTGCGTCGGCGTCGAATGTTTCAAAACGAATCTCGCCGAAATCTGTTTGGATAGTAACAATATGCATACGATTCTTTACTGCAGTCTCGCCCTCGTCCTTTGAAGTCCCGGCCAAAGGCGGCTCACGAAGCACATCCATGACCGCGGGCGGCGCGGGTGGCGGAACATTTGAGGGTCCGCGTAAAACCGCAAAAAAGCCCGCGATGCCGAGGAGTATGACTGCAATGATTATTCCCGCAAATAACGCTTTATTCTGATTCATACCGAATTCCATGATACCAATTTATTAAAAAAAGAAAAGGGCCCGAAGCAGTGCTGTCACTGCCCCGGGCCGGACCGAAAGTCATTTGCCGTGCCAAGCCACGCACGGTCTTAATCTTACAACTCTACCGGCTCAAGGTACCACGCTGGTCCGACTCTTGCAGGAGGGTTATCGAGCGAGCGTACGCCCGCCTCAAACCACATCCCATTCTCGT
>MHQO01000026.1:0-2185 GCA_001820675.1 Candidatus Sungbacteria bacterium RIFCSPLOWO2_01_FULL_47_10 | reverse complement strand
GCCACAGGCACATCCTGGCCGCCAAGTTTCAGCGTCCAACCCTTCCGAAGATTATGGACCCGCGAGCGGACCATTTCTTCCGTGGGCGTATTCTCAAAGATGTGTCCCGTCATCGATATGATGGAATTCCTGTTCGGCGCGATGCGTTGTCCATGAACAACGGCGAATCCTTTGTCCATGTTCGCCGAAGGCGCGATGATAGGACTGAACGAACAGCCGCAGGGATCCGTCCCTTTGGCGACCGCTTCGCGATGCATGTCGGAGCGCTGTTTGGCCTCGTGGCCGCGCCCATCCTGATCGTGTTCCGTCTCGCCAAAAAAGATGATCCGCCCTTCCTCGACGTACTGGTTCATAACGGCATATGCGGCTTTATCGTATTCCGAAGCCCAACTGCTGTTTTCGGCAAGACGCATATAATGCTTGAAGGTCTTCCGCGCCATGCCGTCCACATGAACGCGCAGGGGATGGCCGAGTTCGTCCGAGACGCGAAGAAGCCACATTGCGTTATTCGCGCTCCGGTTGAACGCGAACGACGGAAAGAGCGTCGCGTACGCTCCGGCCCTTTCTGCCTCGAACTGCCTCTCGACCATCCGGACAGCCTGTGTCCGGAAATTCGGAACCTTTTTGCTTCCGTTTGTGGCCTCGGTGATGAGCACAAGGCCCTTCTTTGCCGACTCTTCCCAAAACTCGTTAAGGAGTGGATTTGACCAGCTTGCACCGCGAACAATTGGCTGGTCCTCTTCCGGATTTTCGGTTGCTTCTTTGATGTCTCCCGTGTGAATGATATTCGCCCCTTCGGGAGGCGAGATGAAGGTTGACATGGCTCCGGGCTCATGACCCGATCGGTCGAACCAAAATCTCCACCCGGGAAAATCCGTGAACGTCCATTCGGAGGGCGCGCCGATCACCCCGACACGCTTGAAAAAGTTTTCCACGTCTCCTCGCGTGTAGGGCGGCCTTGCAACCTCACGCCCATCTCTTTGGGCCCTCTTTATCTCCTTCTCCCAGATGCCAACTGAATCGGAGAAGCTGATTTGAAGTCCGTAAAATGTCGGCTCGGACATCAGGACTTCCGTATCTTCGGGGATGACAATCCCATCATCGGCGTATCGGCTGAAGAGCTCCGGAAACTTTCCGGCGTGATCGAAATGAAGGTGCGAACAGATCGCAAGATCGATCCGCATGCCGCGAAGATGGTCTTTGTTATAACCGTACAAATCCCTTGCTTCATTGCCGGTAAAGCCGGCGCCACAGTCGATCAAAATGTTCTTCCCGCAGACGTCTTCGATAAAGAGCGTCGTGCCGCCCGGTCCACGTTTCGCCGTATGAGCGTTATACTCGCTTAACTGCGTAATCCTCCCCATGGCTTCTTCCTCCTTCGGGTATGCCAATTCGATCGAGCGTGGCTCGATTCATTGGGTTCGGGTTTTACTGCTGTAAAGGTTCTAATATATTTCCCTTATATTTCCCCGCGGTTCTTTACGGGAACCTTTGGATTGGGATACATGTTAGAACTTTCCAGGCGCGTTATACATTTTGAATTATTAAAATTGTAGCCCGGAAGGGAAGAAGAAAAACTTCTCCTCCTCCCCTCCCGGGCGATGCCTTTGTGCCGTTGCGGCACAAAGGACTTGTCCGCCGTCACCCTGCCGTGCGCAAGGGTTCAGGCGGAGCTGGCGTCGTTACTTACCGGGGAAACTTGCCGAGCTTCTGGTTCTGACCCTTCCGCGGGGTCCGCGGGGGCCGACGCTCGGCACCGCCCTCGAAGGAACTGTCCTTCGCGGGCGCGATCCTGCCGTTCCGCATTCCCTCGAGCTTCGCCCGAAGGCTCGCGTACGTCCTGAAGTCGAGGATTCCCTTGGCCTCGTCGATAGCCTCACGGCGGCAGTCCGGGCAGTACGCCCGATACGCCGGTCGGCAGAGCTCCATCACGTCGGCCTTCTCGAGTTCCTCGAGGGACGACTTGGAGATGATCTCCGAAGCCGCCGTCTCTTGGAACAAGAGATCCCCGTTCATGATGTAGCCGTCCCCGTGGGCGTGCTGCTTCCTTCCGGCGGGTTCCCCATCCCGCCAGAGAATCGCGTAGCGCCGGGTGGGCGCTGTGGGGGTGCGCTGCCCTCTGTGCTGAGTGCGCTCGCAGGAAAACTGCGGCGCATCGGGATCGACGCCCTCGCCGAGAAGCTCG
>MHQO01000025.1:8239-14879 GCA_001820675.1 Candidatus Sungbacteria bacterium RIFCSPLOWO2_01_FULL_47_10 | reverse complement strand
AAGATCAAGGATCATTGATCGCCAAGACCGCTTCATGTTCTTGCTTTTAACTCAAACTGCTATTCGGCAACAGTCCCGACATATCTCGTGTCTGCCTTGCTGACGGATTCTGCGCCGAGTTTCTGTTTTATAAGAAGGCGAAGTTGGCCGCACTTTTGTATCACGGGAGAGCTCTTGAGGGCGGCAATACATTGACGCCGTTGAGCGGCATGCACGAAATTGTTGCCGTGGAGGACTATCAGGTGCCGCGCGTTCTTCATGAAAAAAAGGTGCTCACGTATAGCCCCAAACTGTTATCCATGATCGCCGAAAAAAAAATTATTAGGCGTCATTCGCGCCCTGAAGTCGAAATTCGTGCCGCGACAACCGCGGCAAACGGATTTATTCTTGAGGAACTTAATTCCGGACTGACGGACCCATCGCACCCCGATTATTGGGATATTGTTCCGCTTGACGGAGCAGAATGGTTTGACGGAAGAAAGGCAACGCTTCCACACCACCTCACTCCGACAACGGCCTATTAGAAAACAGTAAATCCGCGAAACACTCGCGGATTTTTTTTGTTTATACTGCGGCCGGGAACGCCTGACGCCCTCTATAACGCTTTCTTGAATGAAAGAACGATGACGCCGACGAACGACATGGCAAGCATGGTAAAAAGCACGGCTCCGTATGCGGTAATCATACCAACGACGATTCCGGAAACTCCGATTGCAAAGAAGAGCAGCGCAAAACTGACCGCAAGCGAAATACTCAACATTTTGCGTGGCCCACGCCTTTCTCTGAATTGCAAATAATACATATATGCAAGCCCCCATGTTCCCAGAATCATTCCTGCCGTCATGTTCTTGATCTGAAACCCGACAACAATACTTGCCGCCGCGATTGCAAGAGAAAGGACTGCAAGAACAACCCGGGCAGTAAACGGATAATATGGATTGTCTGCCGACACAGGAACTGTTTTTTCCGTTGTCATGTTTCCCTCGTTTTTTCTTGGTTTTGCAAGGAGCTTTCGTCTTTCTTGACAGTACCCGATTTATGGACAAAATGCAAGAGTTATGATATAATTTTAACAATGACGGCTCTTATTCCATAAAACAAGGAAAGAGCAACGGAGGGGTCTAACAATGGTCGAACGAATGTTACAAACCGGAAGATCCTTGAAAAACGCTGCCGATACCGATGTGGCGGTTTTATTGTCTGCGGGAATTGATTCCTCAATCGTTCCGGAACTGCTTATGAGGCGGGGATATCCGAGAGAGCGCATGAAGGCGTTTCGATTCAAGCTGTGGGCGCCGGAGCCGGATGAGGCGGTCGAGTGCCGCGAGCGATTCGAGATGCAGGATGCAAAAGAAATTGCCGACCACTACGGCATCGAATTTTTTCCGCTCTACTGGGAAAAGATTGTGTATGACGCGGTGTTCGGTCCTGCATTCGATCAGTATTTTCTGGGCGCCACTCCGAACCCCGACATGTCGTGTAACGACCGGATAAAGTTCGGCATATTCGCGGAGTATGCCCTCAACCGACTCGGCGCCCGCTCAATTGCGACGGGCCACCATGTGCGCAGGCGCGATAATCCGTTTCGACTGCTTGTCGGGAAGGACCCGAACAAGGATCAATCATATTTTTTGGGCACAACAAAGCGGGATGTCTTGGCGCGCACGCTTTTTCCGGTCGGCGAATTTCTGAAAGACGCCGAGGTCCGCGCGATGGCGCGCGAGTTCGGGATCCCGAAGAAGATTCAGGACAAGCGCTCAAGCAGAGATTGGTGTTTTGTCGCAAAGCGGCAGTCGGAAAAGGATACCGACCCCGCAAAGTTTACGCTTGATGAATTATTGCGGGCCGAAGGAGCGAGGCGCGGCAAGGTTTTCAGCCCGGGCCCAATTTTCGATGAGCAGGGTCAGGAGGTCGGAACGCATAACGGCGTTATGCTTTATGCGGCGACCATCGGTCAGAAAGTGGGCTTTAAAGACGGATTCGGCGTTCCGGGCGGCAACGGCCGGAAATATGTTGTCGGAAGAAATATTTCCACAAACAGTTTGTCTGTGGCCTCGGCTCAACCGGCTTCTTCAAGAGTCGTCGTTCGCAACCTGAACTGGCTTGTCGAAGAGAAACCATCCTTTCCCCTCCGGTGTTTGGGGAAGATTCGGACGCCATCGAAAGCGGCGCCGTTACGCGCGGAACTCGTCGGTGATGACGAAATGCACGTTGTTTTTGATGAGCCGCAGACGGCTCCCGCTCTCGGGCAGGCGTGCGTTCTCTATGACGGAGAGATGGTTCTGGGGGGAGGAACAATCGTAAATTAAGAATGAAGAATACAGAATTATGAATCAAGCCGCGCGCTCGTTCCGCACAAATGCGGAATATGGACAGCGCGGCTTTTATTTTTGGAAAAAATCTGCTAAATTGTAGAAGCAATGATAAACGCAAACGATTACGCAACAATAAACACACTATACGTTTAATATTGCGTTTGATATCTTGCTGTGAATTACGAAACGCCAGAATTGTCATTCCTGCGGAAGCAGGAATCCAGATTAAATGTTAAAGTCTGGATTCCGGCATTCGCCGGAATGACAGAAAAAACGAGTTTCGTAATTCGTAGTATCTTGCGTTTAATTTTGATTCTACAGTATGGAAGCAAAAGAGATACGGAAAAAATTCCTTCAATTTTTTGAAAAAAGAGGGCATGCGGTCGTGCCTTCATCTTCCCTTATTCCTGATGACCCATCGGTTCTTTTGACAACTGCGGGAATGCAGCAGTTTAAAAAATATTATACTGGCGAAGCGGACGCCACGAAAGATTTTGGGACCCTTAATACGGCCTCGGTTCAAAAAAGTTTTAGAACAAGCGACATAGACGAGGTTGGCGATGAATCTCACCTTACCTTTTTTGAAATGCTCGGCAATTTTTCGTTCGGAGGATATTTTAAAAAAGAAGCCATTGAATATGCTTATGATTTCATCACCAAAGAAATGGGACTTGAAATTTCTTATGTGACCATTTTCGAGGGCAAAGATGATATAGGAGTTCCTAAAGACGAGGTATCAAAAAAAATATGGCAGTCGCTTGCTCCAGAGTTGGTGGTTAAAGAGGAGGGCATGGAAGACGTTTTTTGGGGTCCGACAGGCACTTCGGGCCCTTGCGGCCCCACAACGGAAATTTATTGCAAAAACGCCGAAGGCAAAGATATTGAAGTATGGAATCTGGTTTTCAATGAGTTCTTTTTTTCAGGTTCTCGCGAGGAGCTTTTAAGCGGAAATTCCGGCAAAAAACTGGAAAAATTGAGAACCCCCGGCGTTGATACCGGAATGGGTTTTGAGCGGCTGGTGATGATAGCGCAAAAGAAGAAAAATATTTTTGAAACAGATTTATTTTTAGAACCATTTCTGCTTTTTCTTATGGGTAATAACCAAAGAGGGGGGCGTATAATAGCCGATCATATGCGCGCTATAATATTCTTATTAGCCGACGGTGTTCGTTCCTCAAATAAGGGTGCGGGGTATATTTTAAGGCGTTTGATGCGGCGGGCTATAGTGCAAACACAACTTCTTGGATTCTCTCAAAACTCTCTATTGGACAGAGTTCCGTTCGTAATAAAGAAATACGGTGTTTTTTCTGATTATTTTAATATGCCTGAGAGAGAAGCAATTATTAAGAGTGAGTTTGGCGCAGAAATGGAAAAATTTGGGAGAACTTTAAAGACGGGCATTCGTGAATTTTTTAATAAATTTCCTGAAATGAATGTTCAAAGAATTATTCCTGGCCGTTCGCTAGAAGTTCATATCGTAAAGAGAATTTCAGGTGACGATGCTTTTTATTTTCATCAGAGTTTTGGACTAACACTTGATATTATAAAAGATTTGGCAAGAAAAGGAGGGCATATTGTTGAGGTTGATGATAGCGAATTTGAAATAGCGAGGGAAAAACATCGTGAAATCTCCCGCGCGGGGCAGGAGAAAAAATTCGGAGGACACGGCCTTGTGCTGAATACCGGCGAGCTAAAAGCGGCAAATGAGGAGGAAGTAAAAATAGTAACGCGGCTTCATACGGCAACGCATTTGCTGAATGCCGCCCTGCGAAAAGTCCTCGGGCAGGATGTCCGTCAGGACGGGTCGGATATTACCGCCGAGCGGACGCGTTTTGATTTCACGTTTCCGAGAAAATTAACTCCGGAAGAACTAAAGAATATTGAGGACGCGGTACATGATGCCATACAAAAGAATTTGACCGTGAAGCGAGAAGAAATGGATTACAAAAAGGCGATTCAGTCCGGGGCTCTGCATTTTTTCAAGGAAAAATACCCTCGCCGCGTGAGTATATATACCGCGTATGATCCGAAAACGGGTGAAGAACTTTCAAAAGAGTTCTGCGGAGGCCCGCATGTTGAGCATACGGGCGAGATTGGCAGATTTAAAATTATAAAAGAAGAATCATCCTCTGCGGGCGTTCGAAGAATCCGCGCGACGGTTGAATAAGGCCGTCGCCGATGGCTTGAATTGCCGTGCGCCGCGACTCATCGCGGCCTTTTGAATGCCTGCGGATTTGGTATATAATGGAAATAATGGCATTGAGAGATATATTCAGGAATTTTTTTCCGAAAGCCGCCCCCGATATCCGGGTGGCGATTGATATTGGTTCTATGTCCATCAAGACGGTTCTTTTTGAAAAACGGGGGCAGAATCTCATCATTATTAAAAAGATGGTTTCGCAATATCCCTTGCGCGAAGAGCCCGCCGACCTCATAAAATTCATCAACAGTTACATCCGCGAAGAGCTTTTTCAGATCATCAAGGAACTTCATCGCGTTCCATCAAAGGTTGTCGCGGGGGTGTCGGGAGATTTTCTTGAAAATTCCATTCATTCCATTAAGGCGGGTCGGCCCCACAAAAACAAGCAGCTCACCGAGACCGAAGTCGGAGAAATTTTCATGAAAGGAAGGGATGATTTTTCGTCCGGCAATTCTGATTCGGTCCTTATTGATTCATTCCCCCTGAGAACGCTTGTAAATGGCTATGAGATAAAAGATTTGTCCGGCGATATCCAGGGTGATTCCGTGGAAATCCTGATATTTGCGTCATACATGAAAAAAGCGCACTGGGATCAGTTTAAGACCATAAAAGATGTTCTCGGCGGAATCCCGCTGCGATTCGTTTCCAATCAATTCGTCAACGCTTTTTCCCTTCCGAAGATTCTGAAAGTTTCAGATGCGTTTTTCGTAGATGTCGGCGCGAAAGCAACGGAAATGTCCCTGGTTGAAGGAGAAAGGATCCGCACGATTCATCGCTTTCCGATTGGAGGGTATCATTTTACAAAAATCGTTTCCGACGCGCTCGGCGTGGGGTATATCGAAGCAGACAATATCAAGCGTCAGTACGAAGACCAGGTGCTTCCGGCATCCGTTTCCGCAAAGATCAAGGGCGCGTTTGAAAAAGGGATCAGGGGATGGAAGGATGAATTTGTGGCGTCAATTTCATCAAATGCGCATTTCATTCTTCCTGCGAGCGTGTATGCATTCGGTGGCGGGCTTTACATTTCGGAAATTCAGGATTTCTTGAAGGAGGGGGAATGGACCGCGGGAGTCTCATGGAGAGAAAAGACCGCCGTCTCATTTCTTTCAGCCGAAAAAATTTCCCACAATATGCTGGACATAACGAAGTTGTCCGGATTTAACGAAGTTTCTTTCTTGTCGCTGATATACTATTCATATGTGTTGGATTAGTTTATTGTGTGCGTGATTGCCGTTTGTGCTGAATATGGCGATATTCAACAAGAAAAAAGAAGACGCAAGCGGGGGCTTTGGGGTAAAAAAGTCTGTTTTTAATTTTTCAAAAAAAGCGAAAACGCCCGACGCACCGGTCGTAAGCGATGTTATTTCCCAAAACGGCAACGTGATACGGCTTTCAAAACCAGGTAAAAAAATCGAAACCCCTGATTTCCAAGATGCGCGATTTCCTCGCGCGCCCGCCTCCGCGGTACGGTCGCCGTCTCCGCCGGTTTCCGAATCCAAAAAATTCCGCGACATGTCCGGTTCTCGCCCCGATTTTACAACAGGCCGCACGCTCGAGTCATCGTCCGCATCTCGTCCGCCGACACCAACACCCTCCGCTCGTCCGGTTATTAAACCGGAAAGAGTATCGGCGTTTTTGAAAAAAGAACAGCCTCCCCGCCAGAACGGCGTTTCTGAAAAGGAATATTTTCTTTCGAAACTCCCGGGCCGCTCATGGCATCCGAAAAAATTGCGGGCATTAGCGGTTTTTGGGTCGGGCGTTCTCTTTTTGATGCTTGCGGCGGCGGTATTATTCATGATGGCTGACGCACAGATTGTGATTCATACTCGCGTTACCACGATTTCCGTATCCCCCTTGACGATTACTGTCGACCCGAAAGCGCAGACGCCCAATTTCAATTCAAAACGTCTGCCGGGAATGTATGTTGAAGCAAAAGCGTCAACGCCGCCCGACCGTGTCTTTGAGGCAAAAACCGTGGGTTACACGGAAAGCAAAGCGCGCGGTTTTATTACCGTGTATAACGAATATTCGACATCGCCGCAGGTCCTGATCGGAACAACGCGTTTTGAGTCAAAATCAACCGGCCTCATTTTCCGCATACCGGAGCGTGTTACCGTTCCCGGGG
>MHQO01000025.1:5969-8214 GCA_001820675.1 Candidatus Sungbacteria bacterium RIFCSPLOWO2_01_FULL_47_10 | reverse complement strand
GCCGGGCTCCATACGAGTGGAAGTTCTTGCCGACGAGATCGGGGAGAAATATAATATCGGTCCGGATGATTTCGTTATTCCCGCATTTCGCGGGTCTCCCCGCTATCAGGGTTTTTATGCCAAATCCGTTGAGCCGTTTCAGGGCGGTCTGAAGGGGGCGGGCGCTATCGTAACCGCGGACGAAATTCGGAAGGCAGAAGAGGCGGTCACGGCAGAAGTGTTCGAGGAAGCGAAAAAAGAATTACAATCGAAAGTTCCTCCCGGATTTGTCATGTTGCCCGGCGCACGGAGTGTTACAGTTACTGATATCGAAAAACCAAGACCGGGAGAAGCGGTGCAGTCGTTTCGCGTATCGGCGGATGCGGTCGCAAGCGCAATCCTATATAAGGAAGACGATTTTTATCTTTTGATCTCACGGCTCTTTGTGGAAGAAGGAGCGAATGAAACGGTCTTGAGGCAAAAAAGCGACCTTGTGCCGACGAACGCCGATTATGATGTTGATAACCGTCTGCTGACATTCACACTTTCCGGAAACGTGGTTTTGGTGCCGACAATCGACCAGGAAACCTTGAAGAGCGAGATTGTGGGGAAATCCAAAAAAAATGCCGAAGAGATTCTCCGGTCAAAACCGGAAATTACCGATTTTACGCTTGATGTATTCCCGCCGCTTTTGAACCGCATTCCGTCCGACACGGAAAAAATCGGTTTGCGCGTGGAATTGTAAATTTGCTCCCTGCGTGACCGGAACATTGCGAAAACATGTTTTTTACGGAGGGCTATTGACAGGAATGTGCGGATTTATTACATTGCTTATATTGCGCATTAATGGCAAAGAAAGAACGTTTTTACAAAGAAGGTATCGTTGAGGAGGCCTTGCCGGGCACTCTTTTTCGTGTACGATTTGATGATGGGTCCGAAATTCTTGCCCATCTTGCGGGGCGCTTGAGAGTCAATTATATTAAGGTACTGCCCGGAGACAAGGTGCGCGTGGAGCCGTCTCCGTATGACGAGAAGAGAGGGAGGATAGTGCACCGGCTTAAGTAGCGTTCTCGAATATGCACGAATTTGGCCACTTAAACTCGCTAATGCGCACAAATCTGACCACAAATTTCACGAATAGTATTTGTGAAATTAGTGATCAAATGAGTGACTATTCGCGATTAATGTGTCCACATTTGTGAATATTCGCGAGATTAAAAATGAAAGTACAGGCATCCGTAAAAAAAATATGCATGAAATGCATGACCGTCCGCAGAAAACGGCGGGTGTTTGTCATTTGTTCCAACCCGAAGCATAAACAGAGGCAAGGTTAAAAAACAAAATCCGAAATCCTAAATTCGAAACAAATCAAAATTCTCCGCCAGGGGCGGATCCGCCTACGGCGGAAAAATTCTAAATTCAAATGCTCCAAACGCGTTTTGAATTTTGAAGGTTGAACTTTTGATATTATTCGAATTTTTCTGAAATGCGCATTGTAGGAACCAACATTCCCGATAATAAGAAAGTTGAATTCGCGCTTGCGTATATTTACGGCGTCGGTTTGCCGTTGGCGCGAAAGATTGTCAAACAGGCGCAAATCAACCCGGACAAGAGAGCAAAGGAATTGCTTCCCGAGGAGATCAATCGCATCCGCGATATTGTTGAAAAGAATTTTAAGGTTGAGGGCGATCTGCGTCGCGAGATCATGATGAACATAAAGCGCTTGCGCGAAACCGGATCGTATCGGGGATCCCGCCATATTCGGGGACTGCCCGTTCACGGACAGCGGACCAAAACCAATTCCCGGACCCGCCGGGGCAATGTGAGACGAACCATGGGGTCGGGTAGAAAACCTGCGGCAAGTCCAACATAAAATAATGCAGTCCTCTTTCGCTAAAGCTACGGAAGGACATCCTTTGCGCGCGAGCAGTGCGGCATGGATGATCCAAAATGGCCCTGCCATCCGAAGCTCCGAGCGAAGCGGGGAGTGAAGGATGGGAAAAAAGCGCATAAAAGAACAATCAGCGGAAGAAAAAGGGGCTGATGTAAAAAAACCATCGGAAAAAAAGACGGGCGGCATTAGCGCGGTCAGAAAGGGGATAGCGCATATTCAGGCAACGTACAATAATACCATGGTCAGCATGAGCGACGAGAAAGGAAACATTCTTGCATGGGCATCCGCGGGCGCCATCGGCTTCAGGGGGACAAAAAAATCGACCCCATATGCCGCGGCGCGCGTTGCCGAAGCCTTGGTGGATAAACTCGG
>MHQO01000025.1:2872-5941 GCA_001820675.1 Candidatus Sungbacteria bacterium RIFCSPLOWO2_01_FULL_47_10 | reverse complement strand
AAAATAAGCATTCCCGAAGTCGTGGTTTTGGTAAAAGGAGTCGGATCGGGCCGCGAATCGGCAATCCGCGCCTTAGCCAATCGCGGTTTGAATATCGTATTTATTAAGGATATTACCCCGATTCCGCATAACGGACCGAGGCCGAAGAAGGCAAGGCGCGTATAGAGCGTTTAGCGTGTAGTGGTTAGCGGTTTAGTCAACTAAACCTTAACCAAACCCCTAAACCCCTGTGAATGAAGGTTTTAGAAAAAACTGAACGGAGATTGGGCGAAAAACTCTTCTTAAAGGGGGAGCGATGTTTAGGCGCAAAATGCGCCGCTGTTCGGCGTCCCTATCCCCCCGGCGTTCACGGGAAGGGAAAAAAGAGAGGGGGGCGGGGCGGTGGCTCCGAATTCGGGATTCAGTTGAAAGAAAAGCAGAAGGTCAGGGTCGGATACGGCCTGCGCGAACGAATGCTTGAACGGTATTTTCACGAGGCGCTTCGTGACAAAAAACATCCGACGGGCGAGGCCCTGATAAATCTTCTTGAGCGGCGGCTTGACAATATTCTTTTTCGCGCCGGTTTTACGGTGTCGCGAAGTATTGCGCGCCACCTTGTCGGCCACGGCCATGTATTGGTCAACAAGCGTCCGGTGAACCGGCCCTCTTATTCGGTGCGAGGAGGTGATATCATTGAATTTGTTCCAAAAATTCTTGGCAACGAACAGCTTGCGGGTGAACTTCCGTACCGGCTTAAAAAAATACAACCGCCGGATTGGCTGAAAATAGATGTCGAAAAGAAGACGATCGAGATTTTGCGCGAGCCGTATGAGGCCGGACTTGAGATCAATCCGAACATTACATTGGTCGTTGAATACTACTCTCGTTAATTTGCACGAATATGGCCACGAATATCACGAATATTCGCGATTCGCGAAAATTCGTGCCCGCATTCGTGACTGTTCGCGATATATATGATTCCACTGCCCCAAAAACCAAAAGTCATTACCGAAGAAGGCCACCGAGGAGTGTATGAGATTGAAGGATTGTATCCCGGATATGGCCACACGCTGGGAAATGCCGTGCGCAGAGTTCTTTTGTCGTCTCTTGAGGGCGCGGTTATAACCTCGGTAAAAATAGAAGGAGTCCATCATGAGTTTTCAACCATCTCCGGGGTTGAGGAAGATATTGTCGATATCATCCTGAATCTGAAGCAGGCGCGTTTTACGGTACATGGGGAAGGGCCATATACGATAACGCTCGAGGCAAAAGGAGAGCGTGAAGTAAGGGCATCCGACTTTTCAGCGCCCTCGCAGGTTGAGATCAGAAACCCCGATCTTCATATTGCGACATTGACGGATAAAAAATCAGAATTTAAAATGGTTGCGGAAGTTGAATCCGGCCTCGGGTATCAGTCGGTGGAATCGCGAAAAAAAGAGAAAGTTGAAATCGGATCAATCGCGCTCGATGCGTCTTTTTCGCCGGTGCGGCTCGTGAACTATGAAGTTGAGAACATGCGCGTGGGAGATCGGACCGATTATAACCGCCTTCGCATCCATATTGTTACCGATGGCTCCATTTCGCCGAGGGAATCTTTTCGCAAAGCATCGCAGATTCTGGTTGAACAGTTTCAGGAACTCGCAAGCTCCTTTACGGAAAACGACGAAAGCGCCGTTTCAGAGAAAGTCGAGGAAGAGGAAACAGAAGGAGATGAAGAAGGCCAAGAAGTGTTGAAGAGAAGGGTCGATGAATTGGACCTTTCGGCCCGAACATTGAATGCGTTATCGCGGGCCGGGCTGAAGACGATCGGCATGGTTGCGAAAAAAAACGAAAAGAAGCTTCGCGAGGTCGAGGGACTCGGAGACAAGGGAATTCAGGAAATCAGGAGAGAATTGGGAAATCTGGGGTTAACATTGAAGCAATAATTCAAAATGCAAAATTTAGTTTTGCATTTGAGCGAAGCGAATGAGGCATTTAAAGAAAGGACGAAAATTCGGGAGAGTTAAGAAGAGAAGGGAAGCGTTAATGCGAAGCCTTGCTTTTTCATTGCTTGACAGGGGGCGCATTGCGACAACCGAGGCAAAAGCAAAGGAGGTCAGGCCATTTGTCGAACAGGTTATTACGCGGGCAAAAAGGGGCGGTATTTTTGACCGCCGCCGTGTTTCTGTCGTTGTTTCTCCCAAGATCGTAAAAAAAGTTTTTGGTGAAATCGTACCCGCATTTTCCGGGAGAAGGGGCGGATACACGAGGATTATCAAGACCGGCCCGCGGAAAAGCGATGGCGCCAAGATGGCGATTATTGAACTGATAAAATAGGTTTCAAGGAATGGAGAATCTGCGTTCTTCATGCTATCAACCGTGGAATATACATTCGACGCAAAAGGAAAAATACTCGGAAGATTGGCGTCTGACATCGCCAAAATTTTGATGGGAAAAAATAAGGCGACATACGCTCCGAATCGCGTGGCGGACATAACCGTTCGCGTGGATAATACGGATGCGGTCGCGGTCACGGGCTCGAAGCCGAAATCAAAAGAATATTTCCGGCATTCGGGCCGCATCGGCAATCTGAAACGGACATGGTTTGAACGTGAAATGACAAAGGACTCACGGAAGGTTTTATACAAAGCGGTGTGGAATATGTTGCCAAAAAATAGATTGCGAAAGCAGAGAATGAAGAATCTTAAATTATATCGCCAATCGGCCTCTCGTTGATTCGCGAATGCGCGCGGTGAATTCACCGAACCATTCGCGAAGGAAATGAACGGTTGATTCGAGATTGCGTGGCAAAGAAAGAACCAAAAGAAAAAAAAGAAAAGAAAACCGCCCCCAAGAAAGCGGCAAAGAAGGGCGAGAAAAAAGAACCGGTTTCAAAAAAACCGGCCGTTGAGGACGCGGTAAAATCCGAGACAAAAGCGGCGGTAGAAAAAGAGAATATCGAAATAAAACAGGCACGAAAAGAAGAAACCGACAGTGCGGAAAATCGCGGAGATGAGTCTTCAAAAACACCCGAACAACAAGCGCGCCCCGAACGGTATTGGGAAGCGGTCGGAAGAAGAAAAACCGCGGTTGCCAGAGTGCGATTATTCA
>MHQO01000025.1:0-2825 GCA_001820675.1 Candidatus Sungbacteria bacterium RIFCSPLOWO2_01_FULL_47_10 | reverse complement strand
AGTCGCTTGAGCGGTTTCGCGTAACGGTGAAAGTTTCGGGCGGCGGGCTTACCGCACAGGCAGAGGCGGCTCGTCACGGCACGGCCCGCGCTCTTATAAAATTCAACCCCGATTTTCGAAAGAGATTGCGCCGCGCGGGATTTCTCACTCGCGACCCCCGAATGAAAGAGCGGAAAAAATTCGGCCTGAAAAAGGCCCGCAGAGCTCCCCAGTGGGCGAAGAGGTGATTTGAGTTCTTTGAAGGCAGAAATTTTAAAGAGCACCGCATTTGTGCGGTGCTATTGCATTATCTATACCCTCTGGCCTGAATCGAAAACAACTTTGAATATTGCCCGCCGTCTTTCATCAATTTTTCATGAGAACCGCTCTCCACAATTTTTCCGAGGTCGATAACGATAATTTTATTCGCGTTCCGTACGGTAGAGAAACGGTGGGAAACCAGAATAAGAGTCTTGTTTTTATATTGTTTTTCTAAATTATTGAATATTTCATATTCCGCCTCCGCATCTATGGCGCTTGTTGGCTCGTCCAAAATAAGCACTGGCGGCTCTTCGTAGAAGGCCCGTGCTATTGCCAGTTTTTGCCATTGTCCGCCAGATAACTCCTCGCCACTCTCAAATTCTTTGCCGAGCATGTGGTCATATTTGTTTGGCAATCGTTCAATAAATTCTGCCGCACCCGACTTCACCGCCGCTTCTTTCATGGCCTTTTCGTCGTTCTTGTCGGGAGATCCCAAGAAGATATTTTCTTTGACCGTAAAGTGATATTTTACGAATTCTTGAAAAAGGGTTCCTAAAAATTTATACCAATGAGATAAATCCAAATCTTTAATATTAATGCCATTGATTAATATTTCTCCACCGCTTACATCGTAAAATCTGCACAACAATTTAACGATGGTCGTTTTTCCAGCCCCGTTGTGTCCGACTAAGGCAATACTCTCTCCTGGTTCTACCGTAAAAGAAACATTGTCCAAAACCTTCGGGCCATTGGGATAATTAAATGAGACATTTCGAAATTCTATTTTCGGCGGTTTTAATTCCCCGAGCGCTACCGGATTTTTGGCAATCGGCATCAAAGAAGGCAGGGCGAGAAACTCAAAATAATGGTTTACGTAAAGGTTGTTTTCGTAAATTTTGGCAAAGTCCGCCGAAGCGTTTGCCGAGCGGCTCCCTAATTGCCCAAGCATCGTAATAAGCAAAGTAAAACTGCCTATTGTAAATGTTCCGGCAACGACGGGTGGCAAAAATTGATACGCGATAAAAAATATCACCACGGCTTCTATGATCGGCGGGATTGTCAGCACGCGCAGATATTTATCCAGCGCGCCTTTGTTTAAATTAAACAGGTACTGCTGGATTTCTTTAAATTTGTTGAGCAAAGATTCCGATGATTGAGAAATTCTGGTCTCTCGTACGGTCATTGGTTCCTGCAAAAGATAATTCAAATACCAAAGTTTTTTTGCCTGCGGCGCGCCAGAGCCCCAAATCGACCATTTTATACCGCCGTATTTTGCTTGGAGATAAAGTTTCGGTATTGTGACCACCGAAACGAAAACCGGTATCCACCAGCCAAAGGGCAAAAGAATTACAAAAGCCGCTGTGAATGCTATGGAGTCGTTAAATAAGTCAGAAAATATTCTTAGGTAGTCGGGCAACTGCCACTGCATTGTGTCCCGCGTTTTGGTGATGAGGTCCTGGACTTCAGCATTTTCAAAATGCGCTATATCAAGTTTTGAAACTTTTTGCTGAAATTTCCAAGCAATTTCATTCTGAAGTTTATATCGAAAAACATAATCCAAATAACTTTTGTTGATTCCCCAATACACTATGCCGTCTAAAAAAGTAACCAAATATTTGCCGGCAAGCACAACCGCAATTATCACGGGAATCGTTGTTTCCAAAGAGTTCTGAATAATCTGGAGGTGGTCGATCAACAACTTTAGCGCATAGGCGGAAGCCAGCGGGACAAACGCGCCGATGGCAGCCGTTAGGTAGAAAAGCGTCGTTACTCTTTTGTCCATCTGCCATGCAAGCTTAAAAAGCCTCTTCGTGTTAGTGGATATTTGTTTCAAGGGCGTTGTGATTTTTTGTTTTTTCGTGAACATGAATCAGTTCTCTTGCAAAATCTTTTCTGCCCGCAAGACTTCCCTTGTCTTGTCTATGCCGCCGAAAATGAAAGATTTTATGCCAAGAGTTCTTGCCAACTCCACATTCTCTTGTGAGTCGTCAAAAAAGAGACACTCTTCCGGTTTGAGCTTATTATCGGCGAGCAATTTCTTATAAGCTTCGGGGCCGCTTTTCACGAATCCAGTCTGCCAAGAATAATAAACTTTGTCGGCCACTTCTCTTAAAAAGGGGAATTGTGCATCATAGTAAGCGGTTCGTTCTTTGAAATTGTTGGACAAGATAAAAATTTTAACACCTTTGCCCTTCAAAGTCCTTGCGAGTTCAATCATCGCCGGCGCTTCTTTTTCGCCGCTAAACCAAAAATTAAAAAAGTCATCACGCGACAAATTAACACCCCACATATCCAGGCACGGCTTCCAATAAGAAAAGGCGTCCTCGGCATCGGGTAACCTAACTTTTGCCATAATTTCTTTGAGGGCCGGCAAGAAGTCATCAGAAGAAACGCCAAACTTTTCCTTAAATCTGTCGCTAAGTTTTTCGCTTCTGACAAAAACCCCGTTAAGATCGAAAATTATTGTCTTGATTTGAGAGTCCATAATAAACTCATAGTAACAGAAAAAGACAGAATAAGACACCGCGCGGTATCTTATTTTAAATTATTTTGCAGTTCTTTTGCGGGAAGATCAAAACCTTCAT
>MHQO01000024.1:8456-22948 GCA_001820675.1 Candidatus Sungbacteria bacterium RIFCSPLOWO2_01_FULL_47_10 | reverse complement strand
ACCCCCTCCACTTTTTGCCTGCTCGCCGGAAAGAAAATCGCTTCTATATGAGAATCGGATTATATCCTGAATTCGTAATTTTTTCCAGCGTATTCTATAACGACTTTATCATTAAGAATGTAAAACTTTGCCACTTCACCGTATCCCAATCTACCATCTTTACTCTCAAAATTTATTAACTTAAACTTCGCCAATAACGCGCCTAACACTTCATCATGACCAACAGCAACAACGACTTCTGTTCGATTGTCTTTCTGGCTCATTTTACGTAATATGTCTACGCTCTGTAAGAATGTTTTGAGTATCCGGTTCTCAAGTTCTTCCGGTGATTCAATATCTCTAAAATCCGCATGTTCTTCTTGCAATTTTCCCGACCGCCAGTATCTATCAATGTCTTTGTCATCACATAACGACTCAATGGTTTCAAAAACTTCTTTCGGTGACCTATTAAATGTCTTTACGCCACCAGTAGCTTGAGATACTTTTTGTTCTGGTTCAGAAAATGTAAATCCTCCCGCGTTTAAATCCTTTCTTACTATTTGCCCTGATGCTTTTGCTCTGGCTTTATTTGAAGTGATCATGGTTACGGGTACATCCTTCAACTCAAGACCCTCTAGAACGCTGGAAATCTTTTGAGCTCCACTATGTACTTCTTGTTGCCCTTGCTCTGTCAAATCAACATCAGTGGCCGGATTAAATCCGGCGTTCACGTCTTCTTTGTATTCTGACTTTCCGTGGCGCATATATAAAATCAGAGCAGTCGGATTGCCTTCTTCTTGGAGAGAAAACTCTTTGCCTCGTACTTGGACAAATCTTTCTGGGTGTTGAAATATCTCCGATTCCTCGGCAATTTTTTCGACTCTTTGATAATATTTTTCTGGATATTGTGAGCGTTCCATAAAATTTTATTCTACTTTTTCTATCGTGCCGTCTTCCAAATTAATCCGCACATTATCGCCATTCTTTAATTTTTTGGTAGCGAGCTTTGTTCCTACAATGCAAGGAATTTTTAACTCCCTGCTTACTATTGCCGCGTGTGAAGTAATACCTCCTACGTCGGCGACGATTGCACGTGCTTTTCTCATGTAGGGCACATAACTGGGGTATGTTTGCGTTATAACCAGAACTTTATCGTTCGGCATCTTCTTTAATTCCTCTTCGGGGCTGTACATATCTGACACTACACATGCTTCACCGTCAATGATTTTCCGATTCTTGTCTGGAAAACTTCCGACAGTCCCTCTCAATTTTTTAAGAGCAGCTTCGAGGTTGTGAAGATACCCCAAAGCGTCGCTGACGACCCTGTTTTTGATTACCTCGTTGCCACTTAAAAATTCTATTTTCTCACCATCTTCACTAAGCATATAACACCACGCAGATTTTCGCTCATCAATTTCTTGCGGCGACAGTTTTACACTTTTAGTTAAGAGATTAAAAACATCTTCAATTTTATAAAACTTAAAGTCATTTTCATCAATATTATAATTTCTGATGAGCATAGCGTTGAACTGGTTAAATATATTTGCCAGTATCAACATTCTTGTTTGGTTTTCAAATCTGAAATATGGCAAATTGCTCAATACTTCGAATAAGTAGCGCGCCCTGCCTCGTAAAGATTCATAGGCTTTTTGTTTTTTGCTAACTTTACTCAAAAGTTCCTTATACTTTTCAATACCATCTTTCAAATGTTCAAGATATTTTTTGTCTTGTTTCGACTGATTATAAAGCTTTGCGATAGTATCAATAGATATAATTTCGCCACCCAAAAGAGTCCAATTGATGTATCCATGCTCATCAATCATTTCTTCTATATTTTTCCTTGCAGTGGGATTTTTATCAAAATAAGTGGCTAGTGATTTGTCTCTTTGCGCGTCCAGAATCAATATGTTGATTCTGTTATCAATATCGGTGGCTGTAATTATGTGGTCGGCAACACCAAGGTATTCCGCAAGGAGACTATTGTCTATATTTTCATTGAGTAAGTCGCGCTGGATACTTTCGAGTAATTTTTCTTCTGTTGCAAAGTGAAGCGCGGCAGCCCTAGCATTTAGAGAAACTATCTGAGAAAGAAACTCGGCAATATTTTTTGGTTCTTTGAGAAAAACACCGCTTTCTTTTCCTTTATACTCTTGCTCGTATTTCTTGTACAAAGTATGCGTTTCGGAGATTATTTTTTTGATTTCAAGAATATATCTTTTATAATTATCTTCTTTTTGCCAGAATTTATAACCATAATTTTCATCTAATCCAACGGCATTTTCATCTTGGATTGCCACATAGTTGGTTGCCCCGTCTTTCATTAAGGAAATGTGCAGGATGGCGAAAAAGTAGCCGATCAAATTATGAAAAAATCTTCTTTGTGCTTCGTTAATATACAAATCAGCAAGGTAGAGTGGAGGCGAACCTTTATATTGTGTTGTTATAAAATACTCCGCGCTTACCTTGCTCGCTTTGCTCGTAGTATCGAGGGTAGTAATAGGTCTACTTTGGACAATATAAAACTTTCCCTGTTCAAAAGCCCATTCAACATCGCAGGGAAAACCGTAATGATTTTCAATATGGAGTATAATTTCGGAAAGTTCAAAAATTTCCTTATCAGATAAAACCTGTTTTTCTCCTCGCTCTTTTGGAATATCGCGCCATTCGTTTCCGGCTTTTTCTGCACGATAAAGCCCGCGTGATTGTAGCTGAACATTTTTATCAATAATCCGTCGCGGTTGTTTTTCTACCACATAACTATCCGGTGTAATTTGTCCAGAAACGATTGCTTCGCCAAGTCCAAAGCCCGCTTCAATGATTAACTGGTTTTTATCTTGCGTTACCGGATGAACGGAAAAAGCAATACCTGATTTTTCGCTGTCAACCATTTTTTGCACAACAACCGCGACGGATATTTTTTGTTTGTGCAAATCTTTTTCGAAACGATAAAAAATAGCGCGCGGCGTGAATAGAGAAGCCCAACATTTCTTTATATTTTCAAGCAAACTTTCTTCTGTCGTATTGAGATAACTTTCAAGCTGACCAGCCCATGCCGCGCTTGCTGAATCTTCGACGGTAGCCGATGATCTGACTGCTACATGTTTTGCGCCTAGATTTTTGAAAAACTTTTCTATCTTTTGAGCTAAATCTTTTGGCATTTCAGCTTCCAGAATAAGCGCCTGGATTTTCTCCGACGCATTTTCAACAGTGTGCATTTCTTTGTGATTGACTGAATCAAGAATTGCCTCAATTTCAACATTCAGATCGGTTTCTTCCAAAAACTTTTCAAAAGCACTTGAGAGGATTACAAAACCAGGTGGTACTGAAAGACCAGCTTGTGTCATCTCACCAAGCGAAGCTCCTTTACCACCGGCAAGCGCGACATCGTTTTTACTTGTTTGGTCAATATTTCGTAGGAGTTCCATAATCAATTGCATTTTAGCAGTTTTTTAGACTTTATAGAAGCGATTTTCTTTCCGGCGAGCAGGCAAAAAGTGGAGGGGGTTGGGGGGAGGAAACTTTTTGCCTGCGAGCCGTCCGAAGCCGCGCCGCCTGCCGAACGCTCTCGGCAGAGACCCGCAGAAAAATGTTCTCATCCTTTTAGAAGAAAAAATCGGGCGCGCGCAAAATCAGAAAAGCGGAGAATATTTTTCTGCGGGGCACGCGAGCGGAGCGAGCGGCGGCGGGGCGGTTCATTCCTCGTCCGGATGTTCGTCAAAGTAGGTTCGGATTTTAACCAAAAGGTACCGTTTTGTTCTTGAGTCTTGTCCTCCGGAAGAGGATCCGCTTTCGGCGGAAAAACCATTATATTGGAAACGGCATCGTGAGTTCGAATCTCACTGTAAACAAGTGAACGAAAAAAGGCACCTGACACCATTATCGACATTTGTGGAGATTGGACTTTCATAAATTTTATAGTTTCCATGTGCGAGGCGGCATCATCCCTCGAAAAAGGTTCGCGCAAAGAATATAATTTCACCTCATTGACAACATTTTTTATCGAGAGACCGTCTCGCCCGAGGCGGGGGGAACTTTGATAATCGGCTTCCCGAAACGCGCTCCACAGGAACAGTCCTGTTCAGGGCTTTTTTATTTTGAGAAAACATGCCGTATGATTTTTTGCATCCGCGTTCAAATCATGGTACGCATGAATACAGGCGTTTTTTGACAACCGGAAGAATTCCCATGCCCCCCGACAAAGAACCGAGGAAAACCGTCATCGGCGTTGAAAATGAATATGGAATCCACTGGCCTTCCTTTTTCCGTCTCATGGGCATAGAAAGGCAAAATCAGTATGCTCAAGACACCCCCGCGTATCAAGCCACATTATTGTTTACCAATTATCTTAAATACGCCCTGGAACGACCAGCCCCTTTTGTGTCCGATAAATTTGAATTTCCATGGATGTCGCCCAATATTTCGGTATGGCATGTGAATGGTTCACGGATATATCCGGATTTGAGCCATCCGGAATATGCAACACCGGAAACCGGCGACCCGAGAAATGCCGCACTGTATATAAAAGCAGGGGAATATCTTTTTGAGATTGTTCTCCGCGGTCTGAACCAGAGAATTTCGGGAAGCAGTAGGGAAGAGATAGTACACGCGATTCGGCAAAAATATTTTGAGAACACGTCCGGACCGCCCGAACATGAAGGACCTGACCCTATTAGTATATTTAAAGACTCGTGCGATACTATGGGGCATTCATACGGAGTTCACGAGAATTATCTCTGCGACCGAAACAAGCTTCTCCTTCCATACATGGCCGGGTGGGATAATATCCGCATAAATCTCATTCCTTTTCTTGCAACACGGCAAATTTTTTCCGGATCGGGCGGTTTTTGGAATTTCGGAGAAAAGCCGCACTGGCGCTATATTCTTTCACAAAGGGCAATGGCTCTTAAAAAAATAGTCAACATGTCAATGATGGAAAGCAAGCCATGCGTTTCTCTTCGCGATGAACCCCTTGCGTCGCACGAAAAATATTTCCGCATTCAAGTTTGTTCCGGGGATGCGCTTATGTCGGAATTCGCGACATACCTTTCGCTCGGGACGACATCAATCGTTCTTTCCATGATTGAGGACGGCTGGCTTGACGAATATCTCATCTTCGCATGGAACCGCGGCCCGAAGTACCGGAAACAGGCGGAATTATTCGCTGAAGATATAAAAACGATTGGCTGTTTCAAAGATATCTCGCGCCTTTTTCTTTCCGACCCCCATATCACCATTCCGATGTGCATCGGGGGCGAGCCGAGAAATCTCACGGTGTGTGAGATCCAATACGAATTCCTCAAGCGGGCGGAGGAGTATTTTCTCACGTTTAGAAATCCTCATGCCTGGGAAAAAGAAATTTTAAAAAACTGGAGATTCGTGTTAAACCTCATTTCTCAAAATGATCCCGAACGGGGCAGGTACATCGAGTGGGTTGTAAAATACGACATGCTCAAACAAACAGGTATCCGACGGTACGGAGTCGACCCCGACGCAATCGAACGACACGGCCTTACGCACCCATCTCTTTGGAACCAAAAAGTCCGAAGAAAAAACGGAAAAGAAGAAACCCTGGGAAGTATCCTCACCGCGGCGTCAATACAGTATGCGAATATCGATAAAAAGAAAAGTGTTTATTGGAAACTCGCGCGAGCGGGTAAAATCAAGCGGCTTTTCACAGAAACCGAAATCAAACAAGCGATACGCTATCCGCCGTGGACACGAGCGCTTCTTCGGGAATACGCGAGGATGGAATTGCGCAAACGGGGATATCGCGCGAATGTTTTTCAATGGGAGTACATTGAGGGCCTCTGTGCGGCCAACAACTCGCTTATTGCCAAATTTACTGCGCACGAACCATTCGGAGACGAAACGCTTGAGTCGGAAATCTTGCGATGCGATGCGTGGTTGAACGAATTTTTCCCGATTGATACAAGTTCCGACGCATTGCATTCCTAACCACAATACCACCAAAGTCCTTAGCGGGACTTTTTTGTTATCCTCCCCTCGCCTCTCAACCACAAATATTTTGCATTCATGTGCGAAACTATTCTTACAAATCTGCGTCAGGACTTTGTGGATAATCACAGATTGTTGCGCAAACAAACGCAGAAACTGAATTGTGTCATTCAAGATGTTTTGCTATTTCCCGTCAACGTTGATACGCTTGAATCAGCACATTCACATTGAAAAAACGGGGTGTATTCAGCATGGCCAAGCCGCCGTCGGACCGAAAAGATATAAAACCTCGAATCATAGGAACCGAAACCGAATATGCGCTTTTTTCCGGAATGCAGAATATGTTTTTGGACCCGAAAGCGGCCCCGACATATATCAGCAATTTCCATATTTTTCTTGAAACATTTCCACGCCCATCGCTTGCGCGTCCAAACTACACCGGTTTTCTCTATAACGGCGGCAGGGTATATATCGACACCGGCTTCCATCCGGAATACGCAACACCCGAATGTCAAAGCGCCCGAACGGCCGTGATATATGAACGCGCGGGGCAATACATGATGGAACAGGCGGAAGAGTTTCTCAACGCGTGCATGCGCAATCAGGATCTTGCGCGCGAATATCTCTCCGATCCCGCATTTGACGCATACCGGGACGCATTCGCCGAGAAACTGAACAAAAAATATTTTCCCGTCAGAATCTTTCGCAACAACATGACGCTTGAGACTCTCCCGACTACGCCCGATTATGTCTCGTGGGGTTTCCACGAAAACTATTCGATTCCTTCCCGGATCGAGCTTGCGAAAATCGAAAAAGTCATGATACCGTTTTTCATCACACGGCAATTGTACGGAGGTTCCGGATGGCTCATCACAAATAACAAAACAGGTCCCTCACTCTGTCTTGCCCAGCGCCCGCTGGTCATGCAGCTAACCATGTCGAGCGGAACAACCTCAAACCGCCCACTTATCAACACGCGGGATGAGCCGCATGCCGCAGGCGATCTTCTTCGACGGCTTCATATCATCATCGGAGACGCAAACATGTCGCCCTGGGCGCAGTGGCTGAAACTTGCCGCAACATCGCTGGTGCTTGATCTTGTCGAAGATGAAATGTTTCTCGAAGGATTGGATTTTTCGCCGCCGAACAACCCAATCACGCTCCTCCGGGATATCTGCAAAGACACCACGTTTTCAACCCCCTTCTTCATGGGACCGAAGCTCCACACGGCAGTTTCTCTCCAACGATTTTATCTTGACCTCGTTCAACGCTACTATCTTGTGGAAGAACGGCGCGAAGCAACCCAGGAAATCCGCAACGCTATCGCGTTTTGGCAGGCGGTTCTCGACGCAATCGAGCGGTCCGACATAGCCCTCCTTGCCCCGTTTCTTGATAATTTCGCCAAGCTTTGTCTTTTCGATACCATTATCCAGGAAACCGGTCTTTCATTCAAAAAACCCGCACATGACAGATCTTCTTCGGAGAGAAAAAAATTCCTTGAGATTCCGTTCGATCGGCTAAAATCACTTGACCTGATGTATCACCGCGTGCTCCGGCGCGAAAGCGTGTATGCGAAATTCCAGAACACCTCTCTTTGCCGCGAGGAGCGAAAAAAATTTTCAACCAGACTGCCGTTTCTCGCGAACGAATTTTTTACCGATGCCGACATCGAAACTGCGTGGTGGTATCCCCCCGAAGGCAGAGGCCGATGGAGGGGAGCATTCATTGAGTTTGCTGAAACAATAAACCGAATTGAGCCCGTCTTCAGTATAGGGATTGATTGGTCCATATGCCGGTTTCGACAGCGCGAGCAGGATAGTGATACCCTGTTTAAAAATGACGACCCGTGGTGTGAAATGACCGCGGACCTGAAAAGCAAACTCGACGCCGTACGGTATTCATAGCCGTGCGGTTTTTTATTTTATGCGAACCGTTCCGCATATTGATATGTCCGTTGTCCATCTCAAAAAGTATGATACTATTGAGCTATGGAAGGGAACCACTACATCAAAGCGGGGCGGGCATCCGATATCGCCGGGCCACATGATCGGGCGCTCTACCGTTTTTTTGAAATTCTTCCGGGATTCATTGCGTGGACAACGATTCTTGGCACCATTGCGCTTGCGCGATTTCTCCCGGTTGCGGCAAGTATATTCATTATCGCATTTGATATATATTGGCTTATTAAAACCGGCTTTTTGTCGATACATCTTCGCGCAACGCACAAAGAGATGAAACGGAGAATGCGCGAAAATTGGATAAAAAAACTTGAGATGCTACCGGCCGAAGATTTTCAGGTACGCGTCCGGCACTGGTCGGACATCCGCCACCTGGTCATTCTTCCTTTTTTCAAAGAACCGATCGATGTCCTGCGGGATTCCATCGCGGCAATTGCGAAGAGCGATAGTGCCGGACAAAAAAATTTCATCCTGGTTTTGGGGGTTGAAGAACGAGCGGGTGACGAGGCGTTACGCGTTGCGAAAAAACTCAAGGAAGAATTTGAAAATAATTTCTTCGCCTTTCTCATAAGTATCCATCCCGGTTCAATTGGAGGCGAACTTCCCGGAAAGGGATCAAACGAGACATGGGCGGTAAAAAATGCAAAAAAAGAAGTTATCGACCCGCTCGGAATACCGTATCACGAGATACTCGTTTCGTCGTTTGATGTTGATTCGCGCGTCTACCCCGCATATTTTTCATGTCTTACCTATCACTATCTCACGGCAGATCGCCCGCTCCGTTCTTCTTTCCAGCCCATCCCCGTGTATAACAACAACATATGGGAGGCGCCCGCATTTTCCCGCGTTGTCGCCTCATCCGGAACCTTCTGGCAGATGATGCAGCAGGCGCGGCCCGAACGGCTTGCGACTTTTTCGTCTCACTCCGTAAGCATGGCCGCCCTTGTTGATATGAATTATTGGCACACAAACATCGTGTCGGAAGATTCCCGCATATTCTGGCAGGCGCTTTTGTGGTATGACGGAGACTATCGGACCGTACCGCTCTTTTACCCGATATCGATGGATGCGAACATTGCGCCCACTTTTTTAAAAACAGCGATAAATGTCTACCGCCAGCAAAGACGATGGGGGTGGGGCGTGGAAAATATCCCGTACCTTCTGTTCGGTTTTGTAAAAAACAAAAAAATTTCTTTGAGAAAAAAAATGTTTTTTGCATTCAACCAGCTTGAAGGGTTTTGGGCGTGGGCAACAAATCCGTTTTTGATTTTTCTTCTCGGCTGGCTTCCTCCAATGATCGGCGGAAAAGAATTCGGTTCCTCCGTGCTTGCACATAACCTCCCTTCGGTAACGAGGATCATCATGACCCTTGCAATGTTTGGGCTCGTTACGTCCGCAATCATATCAACAATGCTTCTTCCGCCGCGTCCGTCTGGGCACTCCGTAAGAAAATATTTTTGGATGGTTCTCCAGTGGATTCTCGTTCCGCTTACTATTGTTATATTCGGCGCAATCCCGGGATTGGACGCCCAAAGCCGCCTCATGTTCGGAAAGTATATGGGATTCTGGGTAACGCCGAAATTTAGGAAATAAAATATGGAAAATAAAAAAGATTATTCACAATATATTATTCCCGGTCTTGTTGTCCTCTCGATTATACTTCTTGCCGGAGCCGTCTTTTATGCCGGCGCTATGATAAAAAAATACTATAAGCCGCCGTCGCTTCCGGTCGGGTCTTTGGGATCGTCTCTTGCGGAAAACGTACAACCGGTGACCGGGAGCGATCATATCCGCGGCAGTGCGGATGCTTCCATAGTTATTATTGAATTTTCCGATCCAGAATGCCCGTTTTGCAGGCGCCTTCATCCGTCCCTCAAACAGATTTTTGAAGAATATAACGGCAGGGTCGCTTGGGTGTATCGCCACTTTCCGCTCGATGCCATTCACCGGAAAGCGCGCCGCGAAGCGGCGGCCCTTGAATGCGCAGGAGAACTCGGGGGCAACGAAAAATTTTGGAAATACCTTGATCGCCTTTTTGAAATAACGCCGTCAAATGATCTTCTTGATACCGCCGAATTGCCGCGAATCGCCGGATATGTCGGACTTGATCGCGAGGTGTTTGAAGAATGCCTTGCTTCAGGAAAATTTGCCGATCATATCGAAAAAGATCTTCAGGACGCCGTCTCCTCCGGCGGCTCCGGCACTCCCTACATGGTCATCATCGCCCCAAATAATAAAAAAATGGGCCTTTCGGGTGCCCAACCGTATGAGACTATTCGCCAAGTTGTTGAAATCCTTCTGCCTGAATGATGCTTGAAGAAAAATCGTCGGTGTGCTACGCTACATGCGTGATTGTTGAAACCATATTTAAACAAGGGGACACGAAAAAGAAATGCGAGCTTCAAAGACCGCGACTGAATACTTTTTGGTTTACTACACGCTGCCCGGTAAAAACGCTCTCATTGATGGAACATACCTGCCTGATTTGAGAGGGTTGCCGACAGAACACAGAGTTCGATTAGATGTAAAAAACAACAAACAAGCGTTTGTCGCTTATGCCGGCGCAGTTTCGCGGTTAACGGCGCAAAAGGATTTACGGAATGAAACCAGAATTCTTATTGGGAAGCCGAAGCTCGTTAAAATTACTGCTACTGAATTTGAATGAGTTGTTATTCAAAATGAATTTTCTGAGATAGTTCCTCAACCCGTTTTTTCAGAAGCGGGTACTTTTTTAATTCGGGGTCTTCTCCGATCATGCGTTCGGCTTCAGCGCGCGCGGCCTCGACCATTTTAATGTTTTTTAACGCATCCATTCCCGTATCCGTCATGCCCCACTGGTTCTTTCCCGAAAGCTCGCCGGGCCCCCGAAACATCAGATCGTATTCCGCAAGTTCAAAACCGTTTTTCGACTCTTGTAGCGCTTTTAACCGGTCCTGAATTTTTGCCGTTGTTTTGTCAGTAAAAACAAAACAGTATGATTGATGTTCTCCTCTTCCGACTCTTCCTCGAAACTGGTGGAGCTGGGCAAGTCCGAATCGTTCACCCCCCTCGATCATCATGATTGTGGCATTCGGAACATCTACGCCGACTTCGATGACGGACGTTGAGACGAGTATGCGGATATTTCCAGACTTAAAATCGTTCATTATATGTTCTTTTTCTTTGGGTTTTAGTTTCCCATGAAGCATCGCAATATTGAATTCCGGAAACACATGCTCATTTAATTTTTTAAACTCTTCTTTTACGGCCTTCATTTCGCTCAACTTCAGCCGTTGCCGCCTATCAGTAAAATTGGAACTATTGGTTGTCGATTGCTCACCCCGAGCCGCGTCGAGGGGTTGGTTGCTCACCCCGAGCCGCGTCGAGGGGTTGGTTGTTGGTTCTATCCGCGGACAAACAACAAATGTCTGTCTCCCTTTTTCTATTTCGCTGCGGATAAATTCATATGTTTTTTCTCTATCTTTCGGGGATACGACATGGGTGATAATTTTTTTTCTGCCAGGAGGCATCTCGTCAAGCACGGAAAGGTCGAGGTCGCCATGAACGGTAAGGGCCAGCGTCCGCGGAATCGGGGTTGCGGTCATGGATAAGAGGTGCGGAGCGGCAGTCATATATCCGATCTGGGATTTTTTCAAAAGTTTCAGCGAATCGCGATGGCTCTCGATTTCCTTTTTCTTTTTTGCAAGTCGCGCACGCTGTTCTGTTCCGAAACGGTGCTGTTCGTCAATAACGACAAATCCGAGTTTTTTAAACCGCACCCTGTCTTGAATAAGCGCGTGGGTTCCGATGAGAATCTGTATATCGCCGGATGCGACATATTTCAAAAGCTGGTTTTTCGAAATATCCGCGGTCTTTTGGAACGAGATTTTTGAGGGAAATTTTTTTGATTCAGCCGAAGTAAGAAGCGCGACGGAGATGCGAAACCCCTTGAGTCGCCGCATGAACTCTTCAAAATGCTGGCGGGCCAAGATTTCTGTCGGCGCCATGAGTGCCGCCTGGTACCCGCTTTTAACCGCGGCAAGCGCGGCAAAAGCCGCAATAACGGTCTTGCCGGACCCGACATCCCCCTCAAGAAGACGCGACATCGGATACGGCTTTTCAAAATCCTCGAAAATATTTTGCAAAACCCGCTCCTGAGCGGATGTAAGTGAAAACGGAAGTGACGTTTTGAATTCTCGGACGAGCGATTCGTCGGGCCGAATCGCCGCCCCGCGGTTTTCTTTGTTTTTTTTCTTTTCTTTTTGACGATCGAGCTGTATGAAAAAAATTTCTTCGAACGAAAACCTTTTTTTTGCGACTTCCGCTTCTGCAAGGTTTTTCGGAGAATGCGCGGCCCTGATTGCCTGCCGTATTCCCGGCAAATGGTATTTTTTTAAAATGTCGGGTGGAATCAATTCGGGAATGTCGCGGATTTCGTTCAATACTTTTTTTATTTGCCACCGAATCCACTCCGACGAAACTCCGTATGTCTCCGAATATACCGGCACGAGCGTCGACTGCCGCATGTTGTAAACAGAAGGTTGTGGATTATTAATAATTTCCCATTTCGGATTCGCAAAATATTTTTCCCCTCTTCGTATCGAAACCCTTCCGGAAACCATGATATGGGTTCCCGGCTTGAGCACGCGCGCAATATATGGCTGGTTGAACCAAACAACGGAAATCGCGCCGGTATCGTCGCGAACGGTACCCTCGGCAAGATTCATCTTTTTCTTCCATGTTTTTTCCGCATCGACATGAGTCAATTCTCCTATTACGGAAGCAAGCTCTCCGGCAACGAGATCGGTAATTTTTTTTGCGCATGCAAAGTCGACGTAACGAAATGGAAAATAATACAGCATATCCCGCACCGTTCTCAAGCCAAGCTTATAGAGCGCCCGCTTTTTAACGGGTGTGATCCTCGTGGCGTTTTCAATTGGGCCATCAAGAGACATGGTTTAACGCTAACATAAAAAAAACGCAGTCTCAATTAAGACTGCGCGCATGAATTATATGATAAAATATGGTTAGGGTTTGTTTTTGTATAACGCTTGCGAAAGAGCGTTATCAAGGCAATCAATGTCTTCTTTAGTAACCGTAAGACTTGGCTCAAAACGAATGACCGGATTAATTTTTTCATGTCCCGCGCCGGACGCAAGAATGCCGATTGGGTCTGCTTCCCGCAGATTTTTCAAAACAACATTGCGCCATTCAGGGTGTGGCTCTCCGTTATATTTTCGAAATTCAAGGCCCTGCATCAGGCCGTAACCGGTTCGGACGCAGTAGTCAACAAGGTCGTCCGCCCGCGAATCATATTTGTGAATGCAGTATTTTTGAAGAATTTCTGTAAGATTCTTTCCCATTTTTTCCGCATTTTCAACCAGATGTTCCTCTTCCATGATATCAAGGAACATGATCGCAAGCGCAGTTCCAAAAGGATACCCCGGCCACGTCCCCGAGTGCCACCCTGTTTCAAGAATGGAATCGTCTTTGTAATCAAACATCGCCCGATCGTACCCAATACCGGCAACAGGGCAAATGCCGCCTCCGAATGTCTTGGAAACAACGACCACATCGGGCGCAACGTTTCCATGCTGATGAGCGAACCATTTGCCGGTTCTTCCCAAACCTGACTGGATCTCATCGGGCACAATAAAAATTCCATGGGACCGCAAAGACTTAAGAAGTTTATCCATACACTGTACATTCGGCCAGCGAAACCCTCCTTCTCCCTGCAAATACTCTAAAACAAAGGCATTAACATCTCCCATGGGAATACGGTGAAACAACTCAAAAGCCCTTTTCATGCTTTCGTAAGAATCCGGAAACGGGACCTGATTCTGAACCGTGCCGGAAAAAACATATCCCTTTTTCTGAATTTCTTTGGAGTTTGTAAGCTCGTTGCTATATCCGTGCCTTCCATGAAAAGCGCGTTCAAACGGAAGGAAATAACGCCGTCCCGTATTCGCTTTCATACAGAGTTTTACTGAAGCATTAATGGCGGTTCCGCCAGTAATTTCCGGGAGAAAACGCAGGTCGCGAAGCGCTCTTCCGGGAAACATGAGCGGAAGAATCGTATCGGCAAGCGCAGCATTTGAAACTTCGTAGGGCTTTCCCGCAACGGTTACCGGCACGCGGTACGCAAATCCGGTTCCTTCAATGAAACCGATTTTTTCAAGCATTTTTGCGGCCATTTCTACAATCTTCGGATGCAGTTGGCCGACACCGGTCACGCCAACACTCGCGCCGAACTCAAGATATTCCTTACCCCGCGAATCCCACAACCGGGTTCCCGACGCCCGTTCAAAAACGAGCTCAAGTTTCCGGTCCATGGTTGTCGGAGCCACAATCTGGTGGTAATACTCCAAAAACAGCTCATCATCCATCAGTGAAAATGGCTTAATTCCCATTTTTATCCTCTTTTTTTTGTAATTTTTCAGAGAACGTACCCAATCCGTACCATAAAATTGCCGAAAAAGTCAACATCCGCCCAATATTTGCCATGCCCGAAAATCCATATATATTTCATCCAGAGCACATCAGCCAGACTAAAGCCCCCTACCGCACAAAAACCGTTTTAGTGTCCGTGCGGCATGGGGGAAATTTTTTTCGGACACGGAA
>MHQO01000024.1:7841-8442 GCA_001820675.1 Candidatus Sungbacteria bacterium RIFCSPLOWO2_01_FULL_47_10 | reverse complement strand
TTAATTTCTCCGAGCATCATGCAGAAATATGTGTTATACTGGCAAAGAGATGTGGTATCGCGAATATTTATGCTTTCATCGCTCCAACAATCGAAAAAAGGGGGGCCGTTTGTGGAATGCAGAAGAGCGGGCCTTGATTTCTGGGTGTGTCCGCCGTTCCTCTTCATTATGATGGGATTTATCAATGCCATCGCGATGATCACCAGTTATTTTCTTGCAACACGATTTTCCGATGACCCTGCGGTTGCAATCAGTATTGTCGTATTCGTATCCACTCTTATCTTCATCGTCGGCTATTTCATTATCGCCGGTTTCAATAAGGTCGCGGAAGCGAATTTTTTAAAAACGGAGTTTATCAATATTATTTCTCACCAGCTCCGCTCTCCGCTTTCCATTTTCAAATGGACACTGGACATTCTTTCAAAAGAAATCAAGGATCGCACCTTCCACGAGGAAGATGACACTTATCTGAATATTATGAAAGAAAACACCGAACGAATGGTGCAGTTGGTCAATTTGCTTCTGGAAGCAACCCGGATCGAATCAAATCGAATGGTCCTTAAACGAGTCGTGATCTCGCTCCATGCCACCACCGAAGACA
>MHQO01000024.1:7422-7824 GCA_001820675.1 Candidatus Sungbacteria bacterium RIFCSPLOWO2_01_FULL_47_10 | reverse complement strand
AAGGCCTATAACGTAGATATCGAATTCCACGCAATGGAGTCTCCGCCCGACGTTATCGGGGACCCGGATCGCATGAAGATGGTCGTCCAAAATTTAATCGATAATGCCATCCGGTACTCCCGGGGAGGGGGACGGGTTGATATTGCAATGAGCCGGGATGGAAATTTTCTCCGCTGGGAAATCAAAGATCAAGGAGTCGGCATTCCGAAAGACCAGCAAAAATTCATTTTCCAAAAATTTTTCCGATCGGATAATGCGGTCAAACACCAAACACAGGGCTCCGGCCTGGGACTCTATATAGCCAGAGCCATCATTGAAGAACTCGGTGGAAAAATTGGGTTTGAATCGGAACTAAACGCCGGCACCATGTTTTGGTTTACCATACCGACAGCGTCTCCCCGC
>MHQO01000024.1:0-7415 GCA_001820675.1 Candidatus Sungbacteria bacterium RIFCSPLOWO2_01_FULL_47_10 | reverse complement strand
TACTGATTTGACCACGAGTTGCACAATGAAGAATATTCGTGAAACTTGTGTCCGCATTCGTGTGTATTCACAAACGCAATGAAAAAAATTCTTTTCATCGAAGACGAGGCCGCCCTCCAAAAAACGCTCTCAAGCGCCCTAAAAGACGCGGGGTTTTCTGTTTTTCAAGCACTTGACGGCGATACGGGACTGCGTCTTATTCAAAGGGAAAAACCTGATCTCGTTCTGCTTGACCTCATTCTTCCGAAAAAAGACGGCTTTGAAGTGCTTCGCGGCCTTAAAGAAAACCGAGAGACTCAATCCATTCCCGTTATCGTGCTCACAAATCTTGGGGGATTGCGGGAGGTCCAATCGGCACTTGACTTGGGTGCGCGCGATTATCTTATAAAAACGAACTATAAGCCCTCGGAGCTAGTGGAGAAAGTGAAGATGATACTTAATCAGTAGTACCGCTCTAAACTTAATTTTGACGCCTTACGGTTTAAAGTATGTTCTCGACCCGCTTCGCCGGAGCGAAAGCGAGGCGAGCGAGGCGAGCGAGGCGAGCAGACTCGAACAATAACGTTTATTCTTCGAGCCGAGTCAAGAAACTGCCGATATAATTAATTTAATCCGGTATTAGTACGAGCGCAACTCACAACCGGCAACCAACAATCGACAATGCCGTCATTTGTTGTGGGTTGTGGTTTGCGGGTTATAGGTTCATTGAGAGTTTCCAACGAACAACTCAAGGTATTCATCCTCGACAGCGAACTTCTGAAAAAAGACGATCTTGACCAAGCGCTTGAAGAGGCAGACAAAAAAGACAGGCCGCTCGGCGATGTTCTTCTTGAAAAAAAACTTATGGAAGAGGAGGACCTGCGGCGGCTTGAGGCATATATCCTCGGCGTTCCTTTTCTTAATCTCGAAAAAGACGTAATCGACCCAAAAGTGCTGAACATTATTCCCGAGAGCATTGCGCGAAAACACAGCATCATTGCCTTCAAAAAAACCGGAAACGACCTTCAGGTCGCCATGCTGGATCCGGAAGATATCCAGACGATCGAGTTCATCAAAAAAAAATCAGGCCTGCACATCCTTCCGCGCCTTACAACGGAAAAAGGTATTAAAAATGTCCTAAAACAGTACCAAAAAACGCTTCAGGCGGAATTCGGAGAAATCATAAAAAAAGAGGTTGATGAAACGCTTGAATTCATCCACGAAAAAGGAGACGGCGAGGAAGCAGGCGACACGGAAGAACTCAAAAAAATGGCGGAAGATCTGCCGATCATTAAAATCGTGGACACGCTTCTCCGCCACGCCATTCTTCAGGATTCATCGGATATTCATATCGAACCCACGGAACGGGACGTCACGGTCCGCTACCGCATTGACGGGATACTGCGCCAAGCCATGACTCTCCCGAAGCAGGTCGCTCCCGGGGTCGTTGCGCGCATCAAGGTCATGTCGAACTTAAAGCTCGACGAGCATCGACTGCCTCAAGACGGTCGGTTTAAAATAGAAACGCCCGAATACAAAATAGCATTCCGCGTATCCATCATGCCGGTGTTCGACGGCGAAAAAATCGTTATGCGCCTTCTGCCCGAAGCGTCAAAGGGATTCACTCTTGAAACGCTCGGTTTCAACTCGCACGATCTGGAAGTACTCCATAAAAACATACGCAGAACGACCGGAATGATTCTTGCCACCGGCCCCACGGGTTCGGGCAAAACAACGACGCTCTATACGCTCATCGATATTTTGAATAAACCGGGTGTCAATATTGTAACGGTTGAAGATCCGATTGAATATAGAATCGCCGGAATCAATCAAACACAAGTGCGGCCCGAAATCGGCCTTACTTTCGCAAACGGGCTTCGATCAATCCTCCGGCAGGATCCCGACGTCGTCATGGTGGGAGAAATCCGCGATACGGAAACCGCAAGTCTTGCTATCAATGCGGCTCTTACCGGCCATCTGGTTCTTTCCACTCTGCACACAAACTCCGCATCCGGCGCCCTGCCGCGGCTTCTTGATATGAATGTTGAACCGTTTCTCATCGCATCCACCGTTAATGCGATCATCGGGCAGCGGCTTGTGCGAATGCTCTGCGCGGAAAAGACAATGCGGCCGTTGGCTGAAGAAGAATTTTCCCACCTCGTGGGGATCTCCGACCCGGAACGCGTCACGAAAATTCTAAAAAGCGAACGGGTTATCGGCGCAGCCGACAGTATTGAGCGTATTGTATGGGGCCATCCGAAACAAAGTAACGAGTGTAAAGACGGATATAAAGGGAGGATCGGAATCCGAGAGGTGCTTGAAGTAACGGAAAACATAAAGAAATTGATCGTGCAAAACGCAACGGCGGACGAAATAGAAAAAGCCGCAAAAAACGAAGGGATGATTTCGATGGTCGAAGACGGAATTCTGAAAGTCGCCCAGGGCATGACGTCCTTTGAAGAAGTGATGCGGGTAACAAGCGAGTAAGCGCGCTGACACCGTGTCAGTAATAACAAAAAGTATCAATCAATATCTATACGTATCAACAAGTATCGGATACGTATTGATACTCGCTTCGCGATACTCCTTGATATTGATTGTATCGAATTATACCGTGCTATTTGAGTATTCTGCCGTCAACAAAGATGGCAACAAAACCAAAGGGGAAGAATCCGCGGAGGGAGAACGGGAACTTGCGTTAAAACTCCGGTCGCAAAATCTCCTGCTTGTTGAATCGTGGGAAAAAGGACGCCAAAAAAACGCATGGCGATTTAATGTTCCGGGATCTTTTTCGATATTCGGAAGAGTGTCGCTTGTGGAAAAAATAAACTTCTCCCGTAACCTCGCGGTTATGGTTGGTGCGGGACTTTCGCTGACAAAATCGCTCAACGCAATGGCGAATCAAACAACGAACTCCCAATTCAAAAAAGTCATTTCCGATATCATTGAAAATGTAACCAAGGGAAAAAGTTTCGCCGATAGCCTCACCCCGCACAAAAAAATATTCGGAGACATATTCATAAACATGATCGCGGCAGGCGAGATTTCGGGACGGCTTGAAAAAACACTTATCCTGCTCGCAAAACAGATGAAGCGCGACTACGATCTTCGGTCCCGCGTCCGGGGGGCAATGATTTACCCCGCAGTCGTTCTTTCCGTGCTTGTCATTATTGCAATCCTCATGCTCACATATGTCGTTCCGACGCTTACCGACGTATTCTCGGAGCTCGGCACCGAGCTTCCCGTCACGACACGGATGTTGATTTCCTCATCTGATTTTCTCATGCACCACTACCTCATCCTTCTTGTCGCCTTTATCGGCACGGTTGTTTCGTTCATGAAGCTTGTCAAGACGGCGCGGGGAAAAGAGATATTCGACACTATCATTGTCCGCATGCCGATATTCGGCCCGCTGATCCTGAAGTTCAACCTTGCGCGTTTTTCCCGCACATTCAGCTCTCTTATCTCATCGGGTGTTACCATCACAAAATCTCTCGACATTACATCGTCGGTCATCGGGAACGTCCTGTATCGCCGGTCCATTGCGCAAGCATCGGAAGAAATACAAAAAGGCAGACCCATCAACGGAACGCTCAAACGGCACCCACGCCTTTACCCGCCGATGTTCACGCAAACAATCGAAGTAGGGGAAGAAACGGGAACGATAGCGCGCATGCTCCTGCGCCTTGCAATATTTTATGAAGACGAAGTTACAACTGCGACAAAAAATCTTTCTACCCTTATTGAACCGCTTCTGATGATTTTTATCGGAGGTGCGGTCGGATTTTTTGCGATTTCGATTATTCAGCCGATATATGGAGGGCTTGGAGGACTGTAATTCTTCACCAATGCATACATATGAAAGCATTCACCATTGTGGAAATTTTAATTTCCATCGCCGTCGTCGGCGTTCTTGTCGCCATTGTCATGGCCGGTCTGTCTTCGTTTCGCGAATCAACCAACTTGACTCGCGCGCGCGATATCGTATTTCAAACACTGAAAAATGCGCGCATTCAAACTCTTGCATCCGACAGCGCTTCTTCTTTCGGGGTACGTTTTGCGTCAACTTCGATAACTCTTTTCATGGGAAACGGATATAACCCTTCTGACGCTTCAAATAAAGAAGCGATCCTCCCCGTTCTTGCCGAAATCTCTTCTGTCGGATTTGAGGGAACGACTTCGGCCGAAATTTATTTCAGGCGCTTGACCGGGGAACCGTCGAATACGGGAACAATTACGCTCCGCTCGGCAAGAAATGAGGATAAGATTTTGATGATTGAAATTTTCTCATCGGGATTGATAACTGCCCCTTAATCGCGAATTGGCACGAATTTAAGCACGAATATCACAAAGAGCAAACGCGTCAGTGGTGAAATCATGTGTGTGAAATTCGTGGCCAGATTTGTGTACATTAGTGAGAATGAAAGGAATTTCGTTAATTGAAGTCGCGATCGGAACGGCAATCATTTCAAGCATTCTTTTGGCGCTTGGTTCGGTCGCGCAATATTCCCTTCACCTTAGCAAAAACAGCACCTTGCGACTGCAGGCGGTTTTTCTTGCATCAGAAGGCGTTGAGGCAGTGAAAACTCTCCGAGATTCCGGATGGTCTGCGAACATCGCACCATTGAATGCCGGTACTGATTATTATGTCGTATTTGAAACGGATCACTATGTGACAACCACCTCGCCCCCCGCCTTGATTGACGGACTATTCCAGCAAAAAATTGTCTTTGAAAACACGAACCGAGATGCCAATGATGATATTGTTGAATCGGGAGGGGTGGCCGATCCGAACACAAAAAAAGTGAGCGTTACCGTCAGTTGGAATTACCGAAACGTCGCTCGGGAGGAGACAATACGGACGTATGTTGCCAATATGTTTAATGACTGATGCGCGCTTCATGAAAAAAGGAACCGGAATAATCGAAATAATTATCTACGCGGCAATTTTGGTCGTGGTTTCGGTATTTGTGATCAATAGTCTCCTTATTACGAACACGGTTATTTCAAAAATCCGTCTTGAGCGCCGTATCAGCACAAATGCCGATGTGATTATGCAGAAACTCATCCGCGAAATACGTCTGGCGGAGGAGATAAACGCATCGAGCACGTTTGACGTCAATCCGAGCGACGTAAGCCTTAATACGTTTCTATCCGCATCAAACACGACGCCGGTCGTGCTTGATTTTTACACAAACGAAAATAATCTTTATGTAAAAAAGGGGGGGGAATCCGCGATCGTGCTGAATTCGAATAATGTGCTCGTTCCTTCTTTTATGCTCCGCGATATTAATGCATCGTCTTCGCGTGCGATCAAAATCGAACTCACGCTTCAGGCAAGTACAACCCGCCACTCGGTAACGGCAAATTTTTATGGAATGGCAATACTGCGGGGCAGTTATTGACTATACTATACTATGAAATTACAAATGCAGAATTATAAAAATAGAAGCAACAGATATTCTTCATTCCTGCCGGGGCAGGCCATGATGACGATCGTTCTTTTTACGCTGTTCATCGGCTCTGCCGGAGTTCTCGCTTTTTCATTCGTATCGCTCGGAGAAACTGCCGCATCGCGAAACATCCTTCAGTCGGAACGGAGCTATTTTCTCGCAGAAGCCGGTCTGGAAGACGTTATCTATCGTATGAAAAACGGCAAATCGTATTCAACATATGAACTGCTCTCTCTTGACGGCTCCCTTGCGACGACCACAACAACATCGCTTGGCTCAACGCGAACAATTGAAACGCAGGGATCTGTTCAAGGGGGGGTGCGAAAAGTCCGCGCGACAATGGCCATTGGAGCAGGAGCATCATTTAATTACGGAGTTCAGGTCGGTCGCGGCGGTTTTCTTTTGGAAAATAATTCTGCGGTAAGCGGAAGCGTACACGCCGGAGGAACCATCACGCTAAAAGATGATGGAGCGATAACGGGGGACGCGTTCGTATCCTCAACATCGCAGATTATCGGAAATAAGCCCAAAACCCGCATCGGCGGGCATGCAAGAGCACACACCATCGTAAATGCCGTAATCGACTTAAACGCTACATCGTCAACCGCAATTACGAACAGTGCCGTTGCACGAAACGCGTATGCCGACACCATTATCGACAGCTCAATAACAAAAGACGCCTACTATGTGTCATCAATCACGGGAAGTACCGTCGGCGGGCTTACTATCGCAACATCCTCCACCCCCCAAGACCTTCCGGATATTCCGCTTCCGATAAGCGACAGCGATATCGGCGTATGGGAAAATATCGCCGCGGCCGGTGGTGTTCATTCAAGCCCGTGCCCGTACGTCATCGACGATATCACCATCAGCATCGGGCCCCTCAAGATCGACTGTGATCTTACCATTCAAGGAGATGCCGATGTCACGCTCACTGGACCGGTGTGGGTTGCCGGAGACATTGACTTGAAAAACAACGTCATTGTGCGGCTTCCGCCGAGCTACGGCGCATCAAGCGAGGTTCTCATTGCCGATAACCCCTCGGACAGGATAACATCAAGTAAAATCATTACCCAAAACAACGCGATAACGATGGGTTCGGGATCGGGAGGAAGCTATATCATTTTCATTTCCCAAAATAATTCGTCCGAACTTGGCGGAAACGAAACCGCGATTTTTCCTCAAAATAATGCGACAAATTCAGTCCTTTACGCCGCACACGGAGAAATACTTCTTCAAAACAACGCAGGACTTAAAGAGGCAACCGCATACCTTATTCACATGAAAAACAATGCGGTACTTCTGTATGAAACCGGCCTTGAAGAAGTTGTTTTTTCTTCGGGACCGGGCGGGGGATATGATATCGCAAGCTGGAAAGAGGTGGAATAGCGAAACGCTTACATTATATATGGCTCTGTGGCGATTGCCCCTTGCGTTGGCGAGAACTTTGACTGTTGGTATGATAATATAGTAAACAATAACCGATAACCAACAATCCAAAACGTGTTGCGCTTTGTTTCAAATCACCTTAATCAAATGATCCATCCGCCTTTTTTCGGGCTGGATGTTTCCGATCTTACTGTTAAATTCCTCAAGGCGGGCGGCGGAAACGGGTCTGCAGAAAAAAAAATCGATTATTTCGGAGAAATCGCCATACCGACCGGTATCGTTGAACTTGGCGAAATCAAAAAAGAAGAAGAACTCTCGAAAATATTAAAAGGGGGGCTAAAAAATCCTCAAGGAAAAAAAATTGAAGAGCGTTTTGTTGTTGCATCCCTTCCCGAAGAAAAAAGCTTTGTTAGGGTGATACAGCTTCCCAAACTGAAACAAGAAGACATAGCGGCGGCCGTTCGCTGGGAAATAGAGGGAAACATTCCTTTTCCGATTGATCAGGTGTATTACGATTATGAAATCATCACGCCCCCTGAGGATCCAAACGATCACATGGATGTTCTCATCACCGCATTCCCCCGAATTATCGTT
>MHQO01000023.1:12173-13487 GCA_001820675.1 Candidatus Sungbacteria bacterium RIFCSPLOWO2_01_FULL_47_10 | reverse complement strand
GAAAAAGGTGCGTCTGAAAAAGACGATGACCCCGAAGGAATACCTTTTTGATATCAAATAAATAACTTGTTATGCCGGGCAATCCCACGCCATGCAGAACCATGCCGGACACATGCCGGGCTCATGTATGGGATTGTCTTGCACGCAATACCTCTTTATGAAGTTCCGCATATTTACATACATACTGCTTCTTTTTCTTGCGGCTCTTGCGTTGGGTGTCTTTATATCGCCGCCGGTCTTCGTTCGTGCGGATACGCCTGTTTTAAAGATCGAGCCGGGGTCTCATCCTGATCCCACGCTTGCCCCTCAAAGTGCAAAAAGTTTGACGTTCACGAAGGTCAAAATGACTGCAGTAGGAGGGGACGTTGTGATCACGAACATGGTCATACAAAATACCGGAACTGCAAGCGATGGTGTTTATTCAAAGGTGGGGTTCACCGGAACGCCGGAATATATCTCTTCCCAGGGGCTAAATTCAGTCGGTCAATATGAAACCGATAACACGAAAATCAAGACCATCACACTGAAGGATGGCGCGACCATGGATGTATCGCTCTATGCTGACATGGCATCCGATCTTTCTGCATACAACGGACAGCAGGCGTCTCTCGGGCTTGTTCGTGTTGAAACGGACGCCGTAATCGAAGGCGCGCTCCCGATAGTCGGAACAAGTCACACGATAAATTCCTCCATAGCGCTTGGAACAATGACTATCGCGAAGGGCCCGTCCGACCCCGGGGTTGCGCAAGCGCTTGAGATTTCAACAACGAAACAAATTTTCACCGCGGCAAAGATAAGCGTCGGATCGAATGATGCCGTGACTGTGACATCGATCAAGTGGAGCGGACTTGGATCGATCGCGCCGGATGATGTTGCAAATGTGAAGACCTACATAGTCTATAAAAATTCCGTTACTGAGCATGCGGTTTCGCTGAGTTCCAACCAAAAAGATTATACGAGTTCCATCAGTCCGGGTCTTACGATCGGGAAGGGGGAGATCGCGGAGGCCTACATCGCGGGAGATATCGTGTCAGGCAGCGGGAGAAACCTGCAATTCAAGTTGTTGGGCTCAAGCGTCAAAGGGACGAGTGCTTCGTACGGATATACGGTAAAGGGCAGTTCATCGTTCACAGGATCGGCTCATACGATATCTTCGGGCACGCTTACCGTGGCGCCCGCGAATCTTTTTTCGTTCCAGGGAGAACCGCGCATGGGGGATGTGGTGTTTTCCGTGAAAGGTGAAGCAATCGACATCAGCACGTTCGATATCAGACCGGTATCGGAGAGCGTCTCAGGGGTGAGCATATGGGACTC
>MHQO01000023.1:2544-12145 GCA_001820675.1 Candidatus Sungbacteria bacterium RIFCSPLOWO2_01_FULL_47_10 | reverse complement strand
ACGGAGGAGATTTTTACGGCGCATTCAACGTAACTGGCACCGGGGTTTCTTCCGGCCGGACAACAACGATTCGTGAACTCGGGAATCCCCCTGAGTCTTATACAATACCAAATGAACCTTGATTCCAACGCAAAATGAGCCCGAGTGAGGCCAAAGCCCGACGGACTTGCCCGTATAGGGCTCATTGTCGCGAAAAGGCGCGAGTCGTTACAATGAATATATATGACCATCACAATGAACGACTCACACACCTGTTTGCTTTTGAAAAATATACAATTCATGGCTTCAAAACGACGACCGGTCTTACTACATTAAAAAAATGCGGAGTTTTTTTCTTTCTGCAAAAAAATGCAGCCGGTTTTTGCCGTCTGCAGTAGCAGAAAAAATTGAAAGATTATGTTTTTGTTCTTGGCTCGTTTCCGCGAAGGAATGTTCTCACCTCCTCGAAGTATGCGGCAGAAACCTGATAATCTTCTTTGAACCGCCCATCCGTCCGAAATGGTTCGAAACACATGTTCCGTATCATGCATTTCCTGCAGTTCGTGCTGTCGAGTTCACTGCTCCCGACATGCGCGCAGATAGAGCAGATATCGTATCGGTAACTTATTCTGCCGCTATCGGCATAGTGCGCGAGTTTCCGGTCAAGCCCGTCAAGAACGAGACGATATTCATCCGGAGAGAGGCGCAGGAGTTCTTCTCGTGTGGAATCCTTAAGCACGATTCCTTCGTCGACGATTTTTTTTCTGAATATGCGTAACGCGGCGGAAAGCCCCGGGCGCACGAGATCGTAACAGTCAACGGCCGCACGCTCCTCTTCGCTCACGGCGCCTTTATTAAAGGGATGTGGCGTAAAACCCATCTTCTTCAGAAATTTTCCGAATGCGAATTCTTCGCCTTCGCCGTCTTCCGCGGGATATATAAGACTATCCAAAAACATGAGCAGGATATCGGCGGATTTCTTTCCGGTTTTCAAAAGCCGGTTATGGTGTAAAGCGCCGATTTCAGCGAGGCGCGCCATCAGAAAAGAAGCCACACCCTTTCCGCGAAATTCGGGCTGTACGAAAAAGTTTCTGAACCGTACGGAATATGTTTTTTCCGTGAAATGGGCCCAGCCGGCAATGTGCCCGCCATCCTCCGCAAGGAGGATTTTCTCGCTTTCGTCCAAAACCGGACTTTTTTCGAACACGCGCATCCAGTGCCGGCCGAATATGTTTTGAAAGTGCTCTTTCTTTTTTTCGATAACAGCCGAAATCTCCGGAAGGACATGTGTCCGCGAAGCCGCCGCTGTGATTCGTGAATCCATTCCGTTGTCCTTTCGGATCGGAAAAAGATATCGTTACTATAAATTGCCATTGTATGAATGTCAACCCCTCGTATTGACTTTCATGAAAAAATATTTCAGTCTTGACGTATGATGAAGAAAAAAATATTCAGGATCGCTGTTGTGGGCGGTGATTGGGGGAAGGGGGGAGGCAGGCCTTCTTCGTACATCGGAAAGCTCGCAGGCGCATTGTCCGGTTTTGGAAACGAACTCGAAGTGCATAACGGCGGACGATATCCGCAATTGGCCGAGCTTTTGGACGGGAGACTTGCGGGGAGTGACGCGATTGTGTGGATGGCGAATGTGCCGAACGAGCTTCCGAAAATCAGGGACGTCAAAATTGCATATCCGCATACGCTGTTCGTATCAAGCAAGCGCAATAATTCGGAATATACGTTTCAGGCGCTTATCAATCGCGCCCTACTTCAGAAGGCAAATTTATGCATTGATTTTCGCCGGAACGGGGGCGTAGTCTCCGGCCGCCTGTTTGATCCGCTTGGGGTTGTCTGGCAGGATTATACGTCCGATATTCCGATTCTTGCTCATGCGCTCTCCGGCCGCCTCCATGAATTAAAGTTGTTTACCAGGGAAAGAAGCGAGAAACTGGAAGGAACGGCCGGGCCTGTTCCGCCGCAACCGGAGTTTTTCGCACTCGTTAAGGACTATGGGAAGATATTTCACTCGCTCGTCATGCCGGAAGAAGGCGTGACGAGGTTTTTGGGAAATGCTTCGTTTCGAGGAAAAGACGGACGCATCTATGTGTCCAGACGAAATGTAGACAAGCGAACGATTCATGAGTCGTCTTTTGTAGAAGTTGAATATCGTGGCGACGGAATGGTGTATTATTTCGGGGATCATAAGCCCTCCGTTGACTCGCCAATTCAGGTGCGCCTGTATCGTGAATTACCCAATATCAATTTTATGCTGCATGCCCATGTATATTTGGAAAATACTCCAATGACAAAATACCCCGTGCCGTGCGGAGCGCTTGAGGAAGTAAAAGAAGTTTTGTCGCTTATTTCGGATACCAATGTTGGTTTTGCCCGGGTTAATCTGATGGGGCATGGATGCATCGTGTTTGCGAACCGTGCAAGCAAGCTTGAACATCTCCGGTTTGTTGCGCGGCCCATGCCGGAGTTTATGCATGGGGCGCGCCAAGACCGGACGACCAATAAACTGGTATGAATTTTATTCTTGTCCTATTTTTTATTTCAATTTGACTGAAATAGCTTTTAAATGTATAATATATATACACAAACACAGGTCATAGTGTTGTGTATAAGGCCCTTTGGTTCCACGGCATGCATCGTATTATTAATGAATATCATGTCAAAAGAAAATAAAAATATCGAAATAGAACACCGCGCCCGCTTTGATAAGACCACATACGACAACATATCTAATTTTTTGAATGCGAATGCAGAAGACCTTGGCGAGGATGACAAAGACGCATACTTTTTTTTATTTCCCGACAAGCTGTTGAAAACGGTAAACAATATATCAAAAAAAACGGCGAAAATAGTCTTGAAATTAAATAAGATCGGGAAAGGAAACGATTTTGAAGAAATTGAAATACCCATCAGGCCAGAAGATTTCAATGCGGCAACAAAGCTTTTTGTCGCGCTCCGGACGGGCGACTACATGCACTCATTTCAAAAGAGGCATAATTATTTGTACAAGGGTGTTGAGCTTGCGCTCAAGTGGAGTGAGGCGTGGGGCCACCATCTTGAACTTGAGGTTGTTGTGAGTGACCTTGCCAAGAAGGAAGAAATAGAAAAAAAGATTGCCGCAGTTGCGGATGAGCTCCGAGTGTCCCTTATGACAAACAGGGAGCTTTTAGAATTTACGCAGACGGCAGAAGCAGAATATAAAAATAAAAAAAAATATGGAAGTGATTAACAAATTTGCCCTAAACAAAGAAGAGCAAAAATTTCTTTCAATGGCAAGGAATGTTTCCTGCGGCACCTTTTCTGATCGGGGCCACCGCATTGGGTGTGTAATTAAGTGCAAGAATGGCGACCTGTTTTACGGCGCGACAAATGTCCGTTCAAGGACTATCGGATCCACGTGTGCAGAGCGAATGGCCCTTGATCAGGTTTTTTTTCATCGAAACCGCCACCCCGAACTATGTGTCATAGTTGGCAGGCTTCCGCAAACGGATTGGAGGAGAAAATGGTCTGACGGCGAAATCTGTTCACCGTGCGGCGTTTGTCTTGAAACATTTCGGCAGTCAGCGCAAATTCTTAAATTGAAAGATGTTGATTTTCTTTGTTCCAGCTTTGACGGAAAAAAGATTTTGAGGGCAAAACTCTCTGAATTGTTTCCCACCATTCGATAATTCCATATCTCGTATGAAAAACAGTCTTGTTTCGTTGGCGAAAAAGAAAAGGTTGCCGGATGTTCAGCGGATGGACAAGGAAACACTGGAGTGGATTAGGGCCAATGAGCCCATATTCAAAACCGCAAAAAAGATAATTTTGCCGCCCCGCTTTTTTATGGAGCAATTTGTTCCTCCCGCCGACTGGTTTTTGAAAAAGAGGCACACGGATTCAATCCATGGCGTGCGCCACCTCCTGCGCGTGGGGATAAATATAGTCATTGCGGCAAGAATTTTTTCGTTCAAGGAGAATATCGAAACCCTGCTTGTAGCGGGAATTCTCCATGATGTTCGTCGTGAGAACGATAAGGCCGATCCATCACACGGTTTACGCGCCGCGCGGTGGTTTAGGCAAAACCGCACAATCGTTGGGCGCAGATGCAGGCTTCGTTTTACCCGCTCGGATGTGGAAAAAATATATTGGTCCATCGTTTTTCACGAGCTGCCTCGTTCGGAGATAATAAAAGACAGACGCTATTTGGAATATAAACAATATATTGATATTGTGCGAATGGCGGATGCTTTGGACAGATACCGCCTGCCGAAACTCAAATGGTGGATTAATGATGAAATCCTCGGAATGAATACCCCCGACGTTGCGAAAAAGACGGCATATGATTTGGTTATTCGCAGCGAAGAATTTTTCTTGCGCGGGAATACGAGCAAGGAAAGCGTTTTAAACATATTGCCGGCAAAATGAAACAAAATGAAACTTTTAAATTGTGGTCCAATGCGCATGTTTTTTACAGCATGTTTTTGCATGATTCTGTAGATCCTCATCGGTCAAAAGAAGAATTTGCATGGCGTCACTGGGCGGTGCACGAGACGCCGAACGGCTCATTGATTTTAAAAAACTCTTTTTTCAACTTGCTGAAGTCGGGTTTGAAAATGCACCTCTTTCATGTGACCCCAAATCTTTCAAGCGTGCTTGAGAGCGGCGTTCTTTATTCAAGCGGCGGCTGTCTTGTGGGAAGTATTTACGCCACACCCCTCTATTCTCACGGGGGCGCTTTTCGGATCCACAATCTCGGTGAATATATCTATAAAAAAGAAGCGCCGCGGGCAACGTATCTCCAGTCGAAAAATGCCGTGCCAGGAATTATGATTCTTGAAGTCGATTTGCCAGAACGTGAGCACGATAATTTGATCGGCATTGACTATACGAAACTCGGGAATGTTCATCACGCGATTTATAAGGATCTGGAATACCTCTTGTCGTTGCGGGAGCGCATCTATTTGCAGGAAATAATAGTTAACAAGATTAAACAGGCTCTTTCGATGCTTAATATGGCGAACAGTCATTGCGGTGGAAAAAAAATCAACACGGATCACTTTTTCGAGCTGTACATCAGCGCCATTGATCAATTGCCCATTCTTGGGTATCTATATTTCGAGGTAGTTGCGGAATATCTGATGCTTTTTGAGGATCATGCGGAAGCTCGGCTATCTCACGAGAACAGAGAGATTTATAACGCAAGTTATAAAAATATGATGTTTGACTTATGTCCGGAGCTGTTGAAGGGCGCCGGTCTCGGATATTTTAAACCCTCACCCTCGCAAATCATCGGATATTTCAAGAAGCACAATTTTATTTCTAATTTTAATGAGGAGTCGTTTCTGAAACACCTCACAAACCGAACTATATATATGGTGCAATCGCGTCTTGTCGACGGGAAAAACAGGACGACAAATTGGCGGACATTTCGATGGGATATACGAGAACTTGAGGCGGCCGCGTCGCCGCTTCTCGGACACCTCATACATAGAGAGTTGAGGAATTTTGGGCGGTTCCCCGACTTTTATTTTTACTTTGATCAATTTAAGGCATTGCAGGCGTGGAACTACTGGAATCAGATGGGTGTTATTATCCCGTTTAACGGTATCTTACCGAAAGGCGAGATTGGGATTAACCCGGCTTTGCCGGATTTGAATATCAAAGTATATGTGGGAAAGGAAGTTAAAAATTCAAAGAAAGGAAGCATGTATATCGATATTGATCGGGAAGTCCCGGTGAAAATTGCTCCTCGCCTCATCGACCACAGGGTTTCATTGATGCGCAGCCGGGCGAAACAGGAGATGAAAGAACTTATGGGGACATTTCGCGATTAAATATATGCAGATGAACACAAAAAATAATCTTGCAGGCCTCGAAAAATACTCGCGACAGCTCTTGTCGTCAAAGGACGCGACACATGGTCTGGGTCGCGCGCTTCGGAATCTTGTAAGGGAAATCGCATTATTTAAGAATCACACAGGCGCGAAACATTCGCATACGCAAAGAAGATTTCCGCGAGTGCAGATTGGCGGTGGCACGCATTACCTCAGGGGGTTCTTAAATATTGACATTAATAATCCTGCAGATTTGATTTATGACGTCCGAGAGGGAATTCCACTTCCAAATAGTTCGGTGCAGTTTCTTTTTTGCGAGCATTTTTTGGAACATATAGATTATCCGGCATCGGTAAAAAAAATGATCAAAGAAGCGCATCGGATACTTATACATGGGGGGAAAATTGTAATTGGGGTACCGGATACAGCTCTGGTGATTGGCGCATATGCAAAAAAGGATGATAAGAAACTGAAAGAATATACCAAAAAATGGTACGGAAAAAGGGGGATTCTGAAACATTTTAATACCGCAATAGATGTAGTGAATTATCACATGCGTGATATGGATGACAGTGAGAAATATGCCCATCATTTCTGGGGTTATGACCAGGAAAAGTTAGAATCACTTTTAAAGCGAGCGGGGTTTCATCATATACAGATCTGGAAATTCAACTCGGCAATCGCAAATCCGAAAAGAAAATTCGGGTCGATTTATATCGAAGCAAAGAAATAATTTATTACGAATATGAAAAAAGTTTATTTTGTTCGACACGGAGAATCAGAAGGAAATGTCGGCCCCGTCCGTCAGACCCCGGCGTCCCGTCTGACCGATCGCGGGCGCAGGCAGGCTGTGGGCATCGCGGAGCGCGCGATGAGACTTCCGATTGAAATTATTATTTCGAGCTCAATGAACCGCGCACAAGAAACGGCGCGTATCATTTCGGAAAAAACGGGGATGAGAATCGAATCTTCAGATCTTTTGGTCGAGCGCCGCCGCCCGAGCGAGCAGGTCGGAAAACCGAAGGACGATCCAACCGCTCTTGAATCCGAGCGGCTGATCAAAGAAAATTTTTCGAAACCAGGATACCGGTATTCGGACGAGGAAAATTTCGATGATTTAAAGATACGGGCGCTGAACGCTCTCGACTTTCTTTCCAAGCGCCCCGAAGGGCATATTTGTGCCGTGACCCACGGCGTTTTCATGAGGGTTGTCGTTGCGTGCGTTGTATTCGGCAGAGATTTGAATTCCCGCGAGTGCGCTCAATTCATGCATTCTTTCAGAATGGAAAACACCGGCATTACCGTTTTTGGATATGACGAAGAGAAAATGCATCCTTGGTGGGTGTGGGTGTGGAATGACCATGCGCACCTCGCGGAACTTGAAAACGAACCGATGCCGTAAAAAGCCCGCGTAAAAACGTAATTAACTCGTACGGCGTTACATCACACATGAACAGAACGCCTCTTTTTAACGCATTATGTGCAATGCTTTATGTCATGGATGAGGACGAGCATCTTGAAATTACGTCATTAAGGGTTCGTCTTCGTACGCGCTATCTTACGCGAAATAAACGAACCCGTGCTCGCCGCGCGACTGAACGCGCGATATGATAAATGAATGAATCGAAATACGTTTGAAAAACTTGTGTGGGAAGGATTTGAGGAAATACCGGAAAAGTTCCGGAAGTTTGTTGATAATGTGGCACTCCTTATCGAAGATGAACCGTCTGCGGCGGTGCGGGAGGAAGAATGCCTTGATGGTGAGGAGACACTTTTCGGCCGCTACGTCGGCGTGCCCAAGACCGAGCGCGGTGCCGGATACGGCGTTGGCGGCACTCTGCCCGACACGATAACGATTTATCAAAAACCGATTGAAGAAGAAGCCGGTGAAGACCCCGACACGATTCGGGAAATCGTATATGATACCGTCTGGCATGAGATCGCGCATCACTTCGGGATCGATGAGTTTGAAGTAAGGAGGCGGGAAGCGCATCGAAAAAAATGAAAAATGACAGTCCATAAAAATATAATTGGTATATATTCGTTTCTGCCCTATCGGCTAATTCGCACGAATAAGCCGATAGTTGTCTATCGGCATTGTTCGTGGTAGAGAATGAATGTTGGGTTAGATGAATGGTGGGTTAGTTGTTAAAGAAATAGATAGGTTGTGTAGTGTATTGAATAATGCCATGCGCACGATGCTTTCAAAAAAGAAAAATGTCCTTGTCGCGGTGATTAGAAGCAGGCGCGACCGCGACGCTCTTATGAAAAAGCGATGGTACCGAATTCCCGTTCTGCATATGCCAAAGAAAAAATTCACGCACATCGCTTTTTATCAGCCTGCGGTATTCGGAAAAAAAGGAAAACGCATCGCATATTATGCCCGTGTTCGCAAAACAAAGATTGTGAAGAGGGTCGCACTATTACCGGACGAGAAGTATCATCCTCGTGCCCATGATGATTATGTGTATTGCGGGCTTGGAAAGATACAAAAACTTGATCAGCCGATCAAAAACATCATTCCGCGCCGCATCTCTTTCGGTTTTACTGATTTGAAAACGTTATTGTCCGCGCGGGACGTTTTAGAGCTCTACGGCGTTCTTCCAACAGAACAAATCGTTGAAAAGCGGCTTAAGCAGTTTGGCATTACATCCATACCGGAGTTCACTATCTCTCTTTGCGGTCGGCGTTTTCGCATTGATCTTGCAATTTTTTGCCCCAATGGAAAAATCGCGGTCGAGTGCGATAATAAAAAAGCGCATGCATCCAAAGCGCAAAAGATCAAAGATGCTGTCAAAAATTCGTGCCTGCGCCGCAACGACTGGCGCGTCATACGCCTAAAAGAGCGCGATATCGTTGAGCATCTCGATTGCTGCATTTTGCGCATTAAAAAGGTCGTGGCCTCCCCGGTCAAGCGCCCATCTTCATATCTTATTGAGGGGGCCGGGTAGGAACCGCTTTATAAGGTCTATCAAAAAACAGTGCGTTTTGCACTGTTAAAGTATTTGAAATTTTTGAGGAACGCATTTGCCGAAAGTATACAGATCAAATATTTCGCCAAAAACGCCTTCGTGAGCTTCCCAGTCAGCGCTGGAATACCAATTCCGTCCGTCTCTGGAATACAGTTTAATCATCATTTCTTCATCGATTTGATAGGCGGCATAATCTTTTGCGTCAACTTTCCAATGAATCCGTTGCCCATCATTCTCTAAAAGTTCAAGAATAAGGTACAAATTAGTTTTGGTTTTGCATATTTTTTGCACCATGCTACGATGGTGGCATTATTATTTTGCAAGAGCGTGTATGAAATACCATGACACAGGAGACGGGACTTTTTATTCTTAAAACCGGCGCGAACGTTTTTTTGACCGGAGAGCCGGGATCGGGAAAAACACATACCATCAACCGGTATGTTGAGTATCTTCGCAACCACGGGATTGAGCCGGCGATCACGGCGTCAACCGGAATCGCCGCAACGCATATCGGCGGCATGACCGTTCACTCCTGGTCAGGTATCGGCATCCAGAAAAAGTTTTCAAGCGCGGATATTGAAATGATCGCCGGTCGAAAGCGGATCGCATCGCGCATAGCGAAAACGCGCGTTTTGATTGTTGACGAGATATCAATGCTTGATGCGCGTTCCCTCAATGCGGTTGAGGCGGTGTGCCGTGCCGTAAAGCAGAATTCACTGCCGTGGGGCGGCATGCAGGCCGTATTTGTGGGAGATTTTTTTCAACTTCCGCCGATTGCGGCAGAGGGCGAAGGGCTGCCTGAATTTTCATTCCGCGCATCAT
>MHQO01000023.1:0-2503 GCA_001820675.1 Candidatus Sungbacteria bacterium RIFCSPLOWO2_01_FULL_47_10 | reverse complement strand
TGCGGCTTTATTCTCATAACGCGGATGTTGATCGCGTTAATACCGAACGGCTTGCGGCTCTTTCCGGAAAAGAGGCGGTCTTTACCATGGAATCGCGGGGTCCTGACGCGTTCGTCTCCCAGCTTAAAAAAGGATGTCTTTCTCCCGAAACACTGAGACTCAAGATCGGCGCACGAGTCATGTTTACGAAAAATAATTTCAGAGAAGGATTCGTGAACGGAACGATTGGGGTTGTAAAAAATTATACCGGGGACGGGAACCCGCTTGTCGAGAAACAAAATAAAAGAATGATCGAAGTACTTCCTGCGGAATGGTCGCTTTCAGACGGATTGCGGACTCTTGCGTACATAAGCCAGCTACCGCTCCGTCTTGCCTGGGCTATAACGGTGCACAAAAGTCAGGGTATGACCATTGATTCGGCGGTCGTTGATCTTCGCGATGCGTTTGCCTACGGCCAGGGATATGTAGCGCTCTCACGGGTTCGCGCGCTTGGCGGCCTGTTCCTTCTTGGATATAACGCGCGTTCTCTTGAGGTGGATCAGAATATTATTGCCGTCGACGGATCGTTTCGAGAGCAGTCGCATATCAATGACAGGCGCTTTGCGGATATGTCCGAAGGCGAGCGGGCGGAGCGTATAGGCGCTTTTTTAGCGCGTCTCGACGTCGCGTCCCATGTTGCGCCGCGAAAGAAAATACCTTCGGATTCGCGGACAACAAAATCGCAGCGGAGGAGCACATACGAAGAAACGCTTTCATTGTGGCGGCAAGGAAGGGGGATTAATGATATTGCTCACGTGCGCGGCATTACAAAAGGGACGGTTATCGGTCATCTGGAAGAGCTATGTATGAGGGGGAAAGTAGAACTGTATGAACTTCGCCGTGCGGCACCGGAACGAATTTTGAATTCCCTTTCTGAAATCGCATTGGCATTTCGTGAACTCGGCACGGAGCGCCTTTTACCGGTTTATACAAGATTTAACGGCAAGTATTCCTATGACGAGATTCGACTGGTGCGGATCATTTGTAGCGAAAACGATATTGATTTTGTAAGAAACAGAAAGGATCAGGTGAGGCGAAAATGAAAGGGGGGCAACGAATTTGCGAATCACCACTGATGCGGGGCAACGTTCGCGTGTTATATGTATCGACACGGCTTCGTCAATCGGTGCTACAGGCTAATTCGTACGAATAAGCCGGTAGGGCGGGTCTTGTGTTTGCGCGGCGCGCGTGATACGATACGGCATATGAACGAAAAGGAACTCGAAAAAGTTTTTAAAGCATGTGCGAATAAAAGGCGTATTGCGATCATTCGATATCTCAAAAAAGAAGAATCCGCGCCAGTCGGCGAGATCGCATCGGCAATTCATCTTTCCTTCAGATCGACTTCACGGCATCTTCGCGTTCTTGCGAGCTCTGGAATTTTAGAATCAGAACAAAAAGGCCTTACCATACGGTATGGAATTTCTTCGGCACGAGGCCGGATCATCAATACTATTATTTCACTTCTCTAACCAACACTATTTTTGATATACGCGATCATGATTATTGATACTCATATTCATTTCCGGCTCCCTATATCGTTATAACCGATAATTATTTTTGATCTATGACGCATGAAAAGCACAACAAAGATTTTTCTTCAAGCCGTGAAGAAATCGATTCTCTTCGGATGGAAACCCAGCCGTTGTCCCCCAAAGAGTATGAAGAAACGAAAGCGTTTATTCGTGAGTGCGATTCAGGGTTTAGGGCGAATCTCGGAGCATATATGAAGCCGCGGAAGGATAATGAAGAAATCGAAGTTGCGGACCGTTTTTTGGCGATGGACAAAAAGACATTGGAAACATTCGGGCATTATTGGTATATGGGCAGTAACCGCAAAGATACGAGTAAAAATTACCTTCCCGAAGGAGATTCCGGGAACATGCAAACGTATCTTGGAAAAGGGGATTTTGCCGTCGGATATATTCCGGACTATTGGCACATGGCGCCAGAAGATGTGCGAAAGCACCTGATTAATGTCATGGGATCCGAAAGAAATGCCATGCGGTATCTTCAGCGTGTCACCGCGCGGCAGATATATACCCATGAAATAGCGCATCTGTACCAAGACTCTTCCCTTTCCGTACCATTTTCGGAAGCGGGAGCATATTATTACGCGCGGGAATTGATGAAGCGGAATAAATGGGGCCCTCCCATTGGGGGCGGGTATGACGATGCCGCGGATTTTTATGGAGAGCTTGTATCGAAATACGGAGACGACGTTCATAAACTTTACTTCGGAACACTTTTGAACAAAAGAAAACGCCGCTTCATCTTGTCGGAGTTAACCAAAGAAAGGGTGCATGAGTTATTCCCGGATTATGCGGATGAAAAGAAAAACTGAACGACATGGAATAAATTTTTATAAAATTTTTTGAGAAAAAATATCCGCGGCTTTTCGCCGCGGATATTAATTTTTGAGGTGCGAAATCGGAATGACTCCCTTTATCGCGCCATGCTCATG
>MHQO01000022.1:17413-27118 GCA_001820675.1 Candidatus Sungbacteria bacterium RIFCSPLOWO2_01_FULL_47_10 | reverse complement strand
GTGTGGTTCTTCCCTCCACCGATATTAATAACTTCTCCCCTGCCTACTTTTGACGATTCCGCGGCAAGGATATTGGCGCGGACAATATCGCGTACGTGCGTAAAATCCCGCGACTGCTTTCCATCCGGAACAATGGTCATCGGCTCCCCATTTTTTCGCTGATTCAGGAATATCGAAATAACCAATGCGTATGCCCCACCGGATGATGCGCGCGGTCCATATACGTTGAAATACCGGAGCGATACCGTCTCAAGGCCGTAAATCTCCGAAAAAAGGCGGCAGGAGAGTTCTCCTTCATATTTTTGCAGAGCATAGGGACTTTTTGGACGAGCATCCATCCCTTCACGAAGCGGAAGTTCGTCCTGATCGCCATATGTGGAAGAGGATGCGGCATAGATAACCCTCTTTACTTTTGCGTCACGGGCGGCAACAAGCACGTTGAGTGTCCCCGTAACGTTCACGTCATGTGTTGTGCGCGGATCAAGGATTGACGGCTGGACGCGCGGAAGGGCCGCAAGGTGAAACACAAAACGCGCACCCGCAAACACGGGAGCGATTGCGTCAAAATCACGAATATCCAATTCGTGAAAATTTGCTTTGGGGTGAATATTCTCGCGCTTCCCGGCAACGAGATTGTCAATGACATGAACGTCGGAGCTTCCCCCGGCAATCAGTTCGTCAACAAGAGTTGACCCAATGAACCCCGCTCCGCCCGTTACGATAATTTTTGTTTTTTTGTCATCCATGCAAATAACGTTATATATGCCGTCAGCGTATCATATATGCGGCAAAAACTCCATTTGCATAGCCGCGTTTCTTTTCCTGTCGGAAGAAATATGCTATAACACTCACTATGGGCAACGGTTCCAAAAAACCCAAACTCGCGATTCTTTTTTTGGGAGATATTGCAATACTCTACACATCCCTCTACCTTGCGCTTACCGCGCGAAATTTGAGCGCCCCCGGGGCCGATCTCTGGAATCAACACCTGATTCCTTTTTCGATCGTGTTTGCAATCTGGCTTTCGGTATTTATCATCGCGGGACTTTATGAATTGCGGCTTACAAAGAACGAATCACGATTCCTTGAACGCCTCATGAAGGCAATAACCGCAAATGCCGCGCTTGCAACCCTCCTTTTTTATCTTGTCCCCGCATTTCGCATCGCACCAAAAACAAATCTTTTTCTGACGATTGTATTTTCAACCGTTCTCATCTTTGCCTGGCGGCTTATTTTCAACGGCATCCTCCCTGTTGCAAGCCGTAATAAAATCCTTTTTTTCGGAGCAACGAGGGAGGCAGTTGACATGGCGGACTATCTTCGCGCAAACCCTCAATTCGGCTATGACATCATCGGCCTGATGCTTGCGGAAAAAGAAGAACTGCCGCAAAGTCTCCCCTATCCGATCTTTGCTTTCAATCACGGCCTCGGACATGTCATCCGTGATTATTCCGTTGACACCGTCGTTGTCTCGGAAAATATCAAGGAAAATAAAACCTTCGTAAGAATGTTCTTTGAAATTATCCCCCTTGGCGCGGCGATCGTCGACTTTCCCGAGTTTTATGAAGGAATTACCGGAAAAATCCCTGTTTCCCTCATTCAAGAGGTGTGGTTTCTCGAACACCTCGTCGGCGGCAAAAAACGCATATTTGAATTTTTTAAACGGACCATTGATATCGCCGTCTCTCTTGTCCTTCTTCTTCCAACGCTCGCACTCACTCCTTTTGTTTCACTCTTCATAAAAATAAGCTCGCCCGGACCGACTTTTTACCGTCAAAAAAGGATCGGGCGTCATGGAAGGGAATTTGAGCTTATTAAATTCCGATCCATGGTCAAAGACGCCGATCAAATTGGCGGATTTAAAAAAATAGAAGGCAAAGACCCGCGATACACTCCAGTCGGGCTTTTTCTCAGAAAAAGCTATGTCGACGAACTTCCCCAGATTCTGAATGTCTTAAGGGGTGATATGTCGTTCGTGGGGCCGCGACCGGAGCGCCCGGAATATGTTCAAGATCTCAAAAAAAATATTCCCTTTTACGAAATGCGGCTTTTGGTGCTTCCCGGGATCACCGGCTGGGCGCAAATTAACATGGAAGACGATGCCTCGGTTGAGGATGCGCCCAAAAAAATGCAGTATGACCTTTACTACATTAAAAATCAGTCGTTTCTCTTGGACATAAATATTATTTTAAAAACTATCCTCACTATTCTCTCCCGAAGCGGAAGATAAAAAAAACAAGCGGCTTAATTGCCGCTTTTTTGAGATTGAAAAATTTATTCAACCCGCCCTTTTCGTTCTTGACTCTTATCTTTTTTTGGCGGGATCAACCGCACCCATGACCCGCAAGGAGGTTGATGATCGTAAACAGTTAACGCACTCTTGTTTCTTATTCGCCCCTCGGTCAAATAAATAATAAAAAAACAAAGAAACACTACTGCCACAACCAGTAAACTAATCACGATCCCCATACGTCTCTTTTTCGTGTGTAAAATACCTCTTTCTTATGTTACAGAGGCGGCGTGAAAAGTCAACCCAAATTACTTACTTCACACCAGTCGTTTCTTCTTGACCTCAACATTGCCCTCAAAACGGTTTTAACGATACTTTCCCGAAGCGGAAGATAAAAAAATCTTAACGTTAAAAACATCTTGCGCCATTTAAAAAAACAGCAAATTTCTGCTGTTTTTGTTTAAAGATTTTCTTCTTTTCTCGGTTTCGGTTTCGGAGTCGGGATTGGCTCAATTTTTTCTGGAATCAAGCGTTCCCAGCCGCCGGAAGCTGGATACTCACCAACCGTTCCGCCGTGCATAAATTTGCATTGTATGCTATAACCCTCGCGACGCAATGCCATATCCTCCAAAAGCGCATGCACCGGATTAAAAAACCATATCAATAACGCAATGCCAACTACTGCCAAAATACCATAAAAAGCCAAAATAATAAAAACACTTACAAACACTGAACCAGCGGGTTCCTGAAACAGTTGTCTCAACCCAGGATGACTAAATATCAAAGAATATAGCAGATACCCAACCCAACCAACAAAAACAAGAGTATGCAAAACATCAAAAAATTTATGTATCCGATTCCAAAACATTTTTGACCCCTTTTTTTGATGACAAAAAACTGCCTCTACTATATCACCAAAAACTCAAAAAAGTCAAAAAAATCTCTCCATTTTAGAGAGACTTCATATATTTCAAATTCTTAAGTCTTTCCGGCGGAAACAGATTCTCTGTTAGTGAAAAATCATAATTTTTAAATCTTCTTTGGGTGTCCATAATCCGGCATAAGGCCCTGACGCGCAAGGAGCGCGATATTTTCATCATCAAGCGCTTCAAGCCATTTCATGTCGACACCGAGTTTCTTTCCCCGCGAGACAAGGGTTCGAACATCTTTGGGAAAACACGTGCCGTTATATCCGCGAAAATCTTCATACATCACATCAAGTCCCCAATGACCGATCCGGTTGTCAGCGCCCAGAAGATGTTTTACTTCGTCATAGTCGGCTCCGGCCGCTTCCGTAATTTCATACACCTTGTTTGCAAGAGCGACTTTGACAGCAAGCATCGTGTTTGCGGCATATTTGATGATCTCTGCGGAATGCGCAGGCACGATTTTTGTATATTCTTCTGGGGCTTTCGGAAGTATTTCCAAAATATCCCCTGCTACATCCTTGCTTTTTTCGGTGAATCCCACGACCTGGCGGGGCGGCTTTATAAAATCCTCATACGCAAATTTTGCGCGCAAAAATTCGGGATTGAATAAAAATTTATGCTGCAAAAACCGTTTCTGAAAATCGTCGGTAGTCCCTGGCGGGATTGTCGAGCGGAATATGACAATCTTTGAACCCCCAAGCGATTTTACGGCAGATTCAATGTAGGAAAGATCAATATCCCCGGTTTTGTGGTCATAGGGCGTATTCACACACACAAAAACCGCATCCGCCTTATTTACTTCCTCCGGAGAGCCGATTCCTTTTTTATCGTACCGAAGCGGCGAGAATCCGGATTCGCTGAAATAGCGATCCATGGAACCGCCAAGAAACCCAAGCCCGATTATGCCGATTTTCATCATACCAATTCTTTTTACGCCTTATTCCGGCATCACGTTACTCAATAGTTTATGGAATCGTCTGCCCGGATTCAAGCATTTGGATGAGTTGCTCTGCCGGTTGGGTATAATTTGCCGGATCAATTTCTGCTGCTTTTCGTGCAGCCGCAATTGCTTCATCTTTTTTTCCAAGTTTGGCATACGTATATGCCGCTCCTACCTGAAATTGTATGTTTCTTGGATCAATTTCTATAAGCTGCTCGTAATAGTGCGGGATTCTTTCAAAATCTCCAACTTGCGACAAAGCACTGATAATCTTCGGATAACTTGTCACCTTTCCATAAATGCTTCCTTTGTCATTTGTCTCAATGGTATTTTCCAACTGCACAAGTATTTTTTCAACAATTTCTTTCTTTCTGGCATAAATCGCCACCATTGCAAGATTCACCTGCGCGTCGATGTAATTGGGCGCGAGCTCAACCGCTTGTTGTGAGATTGCAAGAGTTTTTTCAACATCTCCCTTGTTGAAATAATACTGGGCAAGCGTGAAATATATCGGCTGTTTTGTCGGACTTTGTGTAAGGGCCTCAAGAAGTATTGCTTCGGCCATTGCGTCATAGGACGGGTCTGCGGGCACAAACGTCATGTATAAATTCGCAAGAAATAATTTATATTTCACATCGCCTGAAATATCGCGCGCCTGCTGTTCCATTTCCTGAACGGCGAATTTTGCAATTTCATTCCGCTGATCTTCGGGAACCGACGTATTTCTATACACACCCATTCCAAACTGAGCCAATTGTTCGCGGACTTCGGATGTGCCGAACGAATTATACGAAAGCGCCTTTTTAAAATTATCAAGAACTTGGATCGCCGATACCCCCTGCGCGCCCGATCGCAGGGCATCAATAAGGGCGCGCGACTGATTCAGCGGCTTGATATTGAAGACGTACAAAAAGACAAGCATAAAAACACCGAAAGCAACCACATACGAGAGGGACTTCGGCACCGCGAGATTCATTGAGCGGTTTATGTTCTTTCGCGCAACCGGCGAAGACCGGAGCACTTCCGGCTCGACAGGACTTAATGAATTCGAATTGAAGTTGATATATGCCAATATCCCGAAAAATACGTAATAGGTATTGAAGTTGTCGAAAACAAAAATATTTTGCGCAAAATAACTTGCAAGCATAACCGCCAACAGGATCGCCTCCCGAACCGCGACAATCCCCGCCCTGCCTAACTGCCATAATACGAAAAAAGAAACGGCAAAAAGCGACAGATAGGAAAGGAGGCCGAGAATACCCGCATTCACCAGCCAGTCGAAGAAAATATTGTGCGAACGGTCAAACCACGGCTCTTGCGCAAAAAGCTGGGGATTATAATATTTGCTGAAAATAACGGCAAAATTTTCCTGGCCCCATCCGAGAATTGGCCGCTCTTTCACGCCCGCAAGCGCCATTTCCCAGATAAGAAAGCGGGATGAGACGGTTCGTTCCGAAAGGCGGATATTCGTCAGACGCGCAAGCGTACTGCTCTTTTGTATCAACGCCGTATCGCGGACGAGGTATCCGATAACCGGCACAAGAATTAACACCCCGAGTCCCGCAAGGGAAATCTTCTTAAATATGCGCTGACGTTCGGTTTCGGCGCGGATAAATAAAACGGAAAGGACTGAAAACAATATGCCGCCCCCGATCAGCGCAAGAGTCGCGCCTCTTGTCGCGGTGAAAAAAATGATAATGAGCGCAAACCCGGCAGTCACCAATAAAACATATTTCCATATAAATTTCTCGAGTGCGCGAAAAAGCACAAACGATAAAAAGAACGAAAACATCAAATATGCGGCAAGATACGTCGGGTTTCCGATAGTGCCGTCAACGCGCGTCCCCCCCTGAAGCGATTGATAAACCCCAAGTCGCTGAAGAAGGGCATTAAATGCCACAAACACGCTCGCGGCAATGATTACCCCAAAATACCACAGCCATTCTTTTTTGGTTTTAAAAACACTCGTCAGCACCAAAAAATATAACGCCATGTGAAAAATCATCATGAAGCCCTCCATGCGTTCATAATTGGAGAAGAAACTGCGGTATGGGTTTACGCCAAGCGCATCTGCCAGACCGACAACGCCGACAAAAGCAAAAACGGTCAGGAGGAGTTTCGACGGCTTTGGAAGATATTCTGTATTGAGTACCGCAAGTCCGACCCACAACACAAAGACTATTTCGGTGATAATTCGAAAGCTGAAATTTCTTCCGGTGATATACGGAAAAAGCATGTCCGATGATATATAGAGCGAAAGAAACGGAACGATAAAAAGGCCGATGCGAATCAGCCAGATATAGACGTTTTGCAAAAATTTATAAGACAAGGAGGTGTCGGGTATTTGGTATTTGGTATTCAGTATTCGGTCTCGATTTCTGTTTCAAAATACTTTATACATCAAGATACAAAATACGCACACACGGTTATGCGTCGGGGACAGTTTCCGTTTTCTGGTCGGATACCGCACTATCGGATCTTTTTATTTTAATAGCGGTTTTTTTTTCTTCAATCACCCCCTGCGATACTAAAAGATTGTGCACTCTCGGGGTGGCTTTGGCGCCCACTGACAGCCAATGCAAAATCCGGTCCTTTTTTAGGATCGTCGCTTTTGTTTTTGGATGGAACGAACCGAGGATCTCGTGTTCTCCGGAGGTCGGTTTTGACCGCTTCTCCGTAACAACAACCCGAAATGCCGGGTCGTTTGTTCTTCCGATGCGTTGAAATTTGAGCATTAACATACCTTTAGTAAGTTACTCTATGTATAAAAATAAGTCAAATGTTTGACTTTTATTTATTTTATATTATAATAAGTTTCAGATCCTAACATTACGGGGGAGCAAAATGCCAATATATTCGCGAGAAGAAGCCGAAATCACAAAAGGTTATCTTGGCCCGAGTGTTAAGTCTCTTCGTGAGGGGGAAATCCAGTATATACTTTCATTGGCTCGAAAAACAGGCGGTCCGATATTGGAATTAGCGTGCGGCGCGGGCAGAGTTATGATGGAACTTGCGGAAAATGGCTTTACCGTTTTTGGAATTGACGCTTCCAGTCCAATGATTGAAATGGGAAGAGAAGCGGCTTTGAAACTTTCGAGCGATGTCCAAAAAAGAATTACGTTCATTCTTGGCGACATGCGGGCATTTGCTTTTTCAAAAAAATTTCCGCTCATTATTATTCCGCATCACAGTTTCTGGTACAATCTGGATTATGACGGAGCGGAACAATGCGTACGGTGTACCACAGATACTCTTGACAAGAACGGGGTTTTTCTTATCGATACCCCCAATATATATAACAACAAAATGCAGTGGTGGAACAATGTTGCGCTAAAATATAACTTTTCATTCACTACTGAGGAATATTCATCGGGGCCGTTGCGATTCCATCATCCACACAACACTATGCTTGTCGGAAAAAGGAAATGATAATCAACGAGAGTACGTACTCTCGTTTTTTTCTATGAAATTCTTATTGCCAATCGCTGATAGCCGGCAGTTAGCAGTTACGCAGTCGGGCACCAGATACCCGCCTGAAAGTCATCAATAATGATTCGGCCGGGGCCGACCTCGCGGGTAAAATCTTCATTCGGCCAATGCATTATCTGAAGATGCGTCTGGTCAAGGCCGGATTCGCCGGAATATGGGATTGCAAACGAACCGTTGAGCGTAATAATTTCACCGGGGCCAAGCCGTTCAACAAACCATTTCGATGTATTTTGATCGCCGATATCGGCACCCTTGAGGCCTGATGGATTTAACCGTTCTTGGATCGCAATAATTTTTATATTTTCAAAAACGCGTTTTCCTGTATTCTTGAGGCGAACTCTGAAATTCAGTATATCGCCGGAAAAATACAGCGGGTAATTATCAAAATATTTTTCTGGAACTATCGTCGGCAAAAAAGACCAACCATAATAAAACGGCTTAAACCATATTCCCAAAGAATCGACGGTCGTCACCCCCTGCGGATCGAGATATTCAATCGAATACTCCAAAAAACGTTCCTCACCCGTATGATTGCCGGTTTTCATTGCTTCCGCGGATGCAAAAAACGGCACCGCAAGCAATACCGTGAGCGGAAATAATAGGAATATCGCGGCATCTTTTTTCATATCGCCATTGTATCACGAGTCCGCAACAAAAGAAAAACAGACGGCGTGATCAGATATCCATCCTTGATGCCCAACTGCTACAATGTATTAATACACTGTAGCAGTTTGATATTTTTTGAAGACTGAAAAAAGTATCACCGAGCTGACCACGCAGATCCGTTTTTTGCTATGAAACCGTCACGTTCTAATGAGCATACGATTTCAAAAAGAATTTTTTGCGACGCATATTTCTTCAAAACCGCATCCGATTGGAAAAATTTCCGTATTTCTCCGAAGCGGATTTTTTTCTTCTTCAACAACAGTTCCAATACTTTCGACCGGGCATGACGGCGTGACCCCACAAACGGCGACTGACGGACGTAATGCGCGCTTTTTTTATTCGGATTGGGAATTTTTCGCGCCCTATGTGGGCGATCCCACCGGGCTTTAGCCATATCCGCGCCGTAATCCATCAGCGCCCAATACCATACACGCGGGTCTTTCTTCCAAAGCATTTGGGCGACAACTGCCGAAATTTTTTTATCGGAAACCTTTTTTGTGTTGGGAAAAAAATGATGGATGAAGACACGCCGGATGTTCGTTTCAATAAAAACCACGGGCCGGTTCCATGAAAAAGCAAGAATTGCCCGCGCGGTATATTGCCCGATGCCGGGCAGGGTTAAAAGTTCGGCTTCGGTTTTTGGCACCCACCCGCCAAAATCATTTACTATTTTTTCTGCGGCCTTCTTCAAATATAAAGCCCTGCGGTTATATCCAAGCCCCTTCCACTCTTTTAAAACCTCAAAGGTCCCTGCACGAGCAAGTTTTTTCGCTGTCGGGAATTTTTTAAGAAAATTCCGATATTTCGAAATAACCCGCTCCACCTGCGTTTGCTGAAGCATGATTTCTGAAACGAGAATTTCATACGGGTTATGCGTTTTCCGCCACGGCAAACCACGTCGGCCATGTGTCCGATACCAGCAAAGAATCAATTTGTGAAATTTTTCTACAGAAAAAGACATTATGGTATAGAATACACGAATGTTCAAAAAATCTCCATAAAACAAAAAGGCCGGTTTTCCGGCCAGAGGCCATAGCGTGAGCGAAGCGAACGAGCAGGGAGGAAAGCGAGTAAAATTTCCTCGGAGGGAAAATTTTACGTTTTTTCAAAACATATTCCTTTGCGCTATCTATTCGTATACACTTCCGCCTCCTCGAACTTGAGCGACAGCAATTTCGATACTCCTTCGTCCCCCATCGTGATTCCGTAGAGCACTCCGGCAACGCGCATGGTTTCGCGGTTATGCGTCACGATAATCAGTTGGGTCTTTTTTGAAAGCTCCTTCAATATTTCCGCGTACCTCCGGGAGTTTGCCTCATCAAGCGCCGCATCGGTCTCGTCAAGAAACAAAAAAGGCGGCGGGTTGACTGCGGTAATTGCAAATAAAAACGCAACGGATGTGAGAGAACGCTCTCCCCCCGAAAGCATGGCGAGTCCCTTGATTCTTTTTT
>MHQO01000022.1:12401-17403 GCA_001820675.1 Candidatus Sungbacteria bacterium RIFCSPLOWO2_01_FULL_47_10 | reverse complement strand
GGCTCCTCGATTTCTCCGCCCGATTCTTCGGCATCCTCAAGCTCGTCTTCGGACTTTCTCCTTCCGTATTCAACCAGTTTCAATTTTGCGCCTCCCCCGCCAAAAATTACGCGAAAATAATTATGGAATTCATCCCGTATTTTTGCGAATCCCTCTTCAAAATTATCTTTAAGAGTTTTATCCAGCGTCCCGACAAGCTCCTCGGTCGCTTCAATCGCTTTTCGGATATCCTCGCTTTCTTTTTGGAGAAACGAAAAACGCGCCTCCGTCTCCTGATACTCTTTGATGACGGATTCGTCAATGCCCCCGACCTCTTCCAGGCGCGCGCGTAGCCGCTCAATCCGGCGCCGCGCTTCTTCGAGCGAATCATATTGAATCGCGGGGTCCGCATCTCCGAGAATCCGTTCTTTTTCAATTCCCCAGAATGCCATTTCTTTCTCAAGCTCTTCTTCGCGCATTTTGATTTTTTCTTCTTCAAAAAGAACGCGGTTCAATGCTTCGCGAACGACTGTTTTTTCTTCCTCTTTTTCCCGAATTTTTTTATCGATAGTGCGCAATTCTTCCTGAATCTCGCGGTAATCTTTTTCCTTGCCATAAAGCGCTTCTTTCGATTCTTTCAGCTTTTGAGCGATTCCTTTCATCGCCTCATGCAAACCGCCCTCGCGCTCCGCCAATGTCACCATCTCCAGAGACTGCTTCCGCTCCTCTTCTATGGATCCCCGCTCAAGATCCTTGACGAATTTTTCAAGATTTTCTTTTAATGATCCCACCCGTTTTTTCAAGACCTCAAAGTCGGGCTCACGTTCCGCTTCGCCGAGAAGCATCATAAATTTTGCAACCGCGCCCTTTACATAACCAAGGTCTATAATCCGCGTTATCGTTTTGGGTTTGGATCGCTCCGCCTCAAGCCGACCCTCAATCCTACCGAGTTCCCGCGAAATTTCCCTCTCCTCTTTTTCAAATTCTGCAATGTGCGATCTGATCTCCCGCACCTCGCTTGAATCGCGCGATTTCCCTTCAAGGGCTTGGGACTTCTCAAAAAGACCGGCAAGGCCGTGCTCGATTTCCCGGATAGTCTCTTCGTGGGGCCGTTTTTCCCTGCCCAGTTTTTCGAGCGTGGCGCTGACTTCGGCGCGTGCCCGCTGAAAATAATATTGTTCAAGCCGCCGCAATTCATCTTGAACCTCCTTTCGCGATTCGGCCTTTCTCGCCTGTTCCTTCAAAAATTTAAGATGCGGAGTAAGTTCCCGTATCAGCGATTCCACGTCCTTCAGGTTTTCTTCGGATGCCCTAAGTTTTCGATCCGCTTCGGCTTTTTTAATCTGATACACCTTAAGACCGATTGCTTCTTCGATCAGTTCTCGCCTCTCGCGCGGGGAAGATAAAAGGATCCTGTCGACTTCTCCCTGGCCTATCATATTGTGCTTTATCTCACCGAGACCCATCCGCGCGATCAATTCAACGATATCTTTCAGACGGACCTGCGATCCGTTGAGATAGTATTCATTCACCCCATCACGGAAAATCTTTCGTGTAATCGACACTTCCTGAAAATCAACCGGAATTTTTCCGTCGGTATTATCGAACGTGAGCGTAACTTCCGCCTTTCCCATGCGTGAAAGTTTTGGAGATCCGTTCCAAATCAAATCCTCTCCGCGCTTTCCGCGGAGTGATTTCATTGATTGCTCCCCCAACACCCACCGGATCCCTTCTGAAACATTGGATTTGCCTGATCCGTTCGGACCGACAACTGCGGTCACAGCTGTCGGAAATTCAAAAACAGTCGTTTTTGCAAACGACTTAAAGCCGCCTAACTCTAACCTCTTTAATTTCATGACATCCTGATTTAAGATTCAAAAATCAAAATTTAAGAATTCCTAAATCATACACCCTACATCATCATAAATCTCAGGTTTAACCTTATCATTTTTCCCTTATATCGGCAAGCAAATCCTGCCCGTTTCGCGTATTATAAAGCCCCGTATTTCACGGGGCCGTATCTATGAATTCATCCTGTAAATTTCCGCAACTTCATTCCCGGTAACCGTTTCGATGCGTAAGAGCGTTTGTGCCAACGCTTCAAAAGCGGCAGTGTTCGTTTCCAAAATTTCATGAGCGCGCTTGTGTGCAACCACGACATTTTCCTTAATTTCTTCGTCAACGAGTCGCGCGGTTTCTTCGCTGTAATTCTGCCTGTGTCCGACATCTCTCCCGAGAAATACCAATTCCTCTTTCTGGCCATAGACAACCGGACCGAGTTTTTCGCTCATACCCCATTCGCATATCATTTTGCGCGAGAGTTTTGTCGCTACCTCGATGTCGTTTCCCGCGCCCGTCGATTTCATGCCGCCGAACTGGCGCTCTTCTCCTGCTCTGCCCGCAAGAAGTACCGCGAGCCGGTTTTTAACATATTGCTCCGAATAATTATGGCGATCCTCAAGCGGCAGTTGTTGAGTAAGACCTCCGGCCATCCCACGCGGAATAATAGTCACTTTATGAACGGGGTCCGCGTTCGACACGTCCGTATCAAAAAGAAATTGAGCAACAATGGCGTGCCCCGCTTCATGGTAGGCGGTAATAAGCCGTTCGTGTTCGGGAATGACGGCGCTCTTTCGTTCGGGGCCCATTAACACTTTGTCTTTCGCATCCTCAAAATCAACCGGTTCGATTTTTTCCTTATCGCGGCGCGAAGCAAGAAGCGCTGCCTCATTCACGAGATTTGCAAGGTCGGCGCCGGAAAAACCGGGCGTACCACGCGCAACCACAGAAAGGTCTACATCTTCATGCATTGGCTTTTCGCGCGAATGAATTTTCAGAATTTCTTCCCTCCCCTTCAGGTCGGGGCGAGGCACGACAATCTGCCGGTCGAATCGTCCGGGCCGAAGAAGGGCAGGATCAAGCACGTCGGGGCGGTTTGTCGCGGCAATAAGAATCACGCCCTCGTTCGAATCGAAACCATCCATTTCAACGAGCAGTTGGTTTAACGTCTGCTCCCGTTCGTCATGCCCGCCGCCGAGCCCGGCTCCGCGATGGCGACCGACCGCATCGATTTCATCCATGAAAATGATGCATGGGGCATGTTTCTTCCCCTGCTCGAAAAGGTCGCGTACGCGCGAGGCGCCCACGCCCACAAACATTTCGACAAAGTCAGAACCGGAAATCGAGAAGAACGGAACATTCGCCTCGCCCGCTATGGCTTTGGCAAGAAGCGTTTTTCCGGTACCCGGCTGGCCAACAAGCAAAACGCCCTTGGGAATCTTTCCCCCAAGCCGGTAAAATTTTCTCGGGTCTCGCAAGAAATCAACGATCTCTTTAAGTTCTTCTTTTGATTCGTCGCAACCGGCAACATCGCTGAATTTCTTCATGTCTTTTGCCTGCACGATCCGATACTTGCTTTTCCCGAACTGGAGCGCGCCCCCCGCGCCACCTTGCGCCCTCCTCATAAAAAAAATCCATACGCCAAGAAACAAAAGCATCGGTATCCAACTGCCAAAAAATCCCCACACACTATCGCCCTTTTTGGGTAACGCCTCCACTCTGACACCGTGCTTCAAAAGTTTTTCGGTAAGCCATGTGTCGTAATCAGCCGCAAGGTAAACAGTGAACAGACCGGAAACACGGGGGGATGCCTTGCCGGAATCAGAACGCCCCGTGGATGTTTGCCCGGCATCGACGGGAATCGGTTTTTTCAACTCGATCCGAATTAATTTCTTATCTTCCGAAACTTCCACTTGTGCAACATTGTCCTTTTCAACCTGCTCGATAAAGGAGGAGTACGATAGATAGTTAATGTCCCCTGATCCGCCGGGTCCTGCCCCAAATAATGTTTGAAACAACATGAATCCAAAAAACGCCGCCAGCACCATCAGCATAACCCTTGCAAGGGGTGAGGGCTGTTTGCCGCCATTTGTATTATTTCCGCTGTTCGGCACGGGAATTCTCCCATTGTTTGTCAAAGATTATAACCCAACCGTAGCAAATAGGGATAAAAAAACAACCTCGCGGTTGATTTTTTGGCTTATATCATCCGAACATCCTTAAGTTTGGTTCACTCCCACCCCTTTGCGGAAATGGCATTCCGTGCGGCATCTTCCTGGGCCGATTGTTTTGACGGCCCGCCGCCCTCGGCCACAAGTTCTTTCCCCAAAAAAATTCCGACAGTAAAATGCTTATCATGATCCGGTCCCCATTCCCGCAAAACCGTATATGTCGGCGTTATCCCGACGCGTTCCTGGGCTTCCTCCTGAAAGAGCGACTTCGGGTCCTTATAGAGCCGCCTGGCAAGAACGTCTTCAAGATGGCTTGAGATCAAAACATCTTCAATGAATTTTCTTACCGATTCATACCCCCGGTCGAGATACAACGCGCCCACGAGCGCCTCGAACGCGTTTGCGAGAATATACTGGCGAGCCCTTCCCGTATCTTTTGCCTCGCCCCGCGAAAGGAGGACATAATCGTTCAGGCCGATATCGGCCGCAACTTCGGCAAGCATTTTTGAATTGACGAGGGCCGCGCGGAAACTGGTTAATTCCCCTTCGGGTTTTTCGGGAAATTGCCCATAGAGTTTCTCGGTAACAACAAGCTCAAGCACCGCATCCCCTAAAAATTCGAGCCGTTCGTTGTGTCCCATTTTCGCAAGCGACGGATTTTCGTTCAAATACGAACGATGCGTCAGGGCCTGGCGCAGAAGATCTTTGTTATTGAATTGGATAGAGAGTTTATCTTCGAAGGGAGATAAATCTTTCACAAAAGCTAATATCGAGAACGATCAATATCCATGAGTATCCATACATATCAATGAATATCCGATACTCATTGATATTTATTGATATTAATTGATATGTATTGTTCTTGATTGCTCACTTACAGAACCTTTTTATTTTTCATTCTTTTTATTTGATTTTTCCTTTTTCTTCTTATCCCCCGCTTCTCCTTTTTCCTTCTCTTCCTCCATCTCCCGTTTTTTTGCAAGTTCGGCTCGCGTGGGATATTCCTTCCCCGG
>MHQO01000022.1:10691-12372 GCA_001820675.1 Candidatus Sungbacteria bacterium RIFCSPLOWO2_01_FULL_47_10 | reverse complement strand
CGATTTCGCGATATACCGTGCCCAAAACGCCGTTCACGAACTTCCCCGACGTTTCCCCGCCGAAATTTTTTGCGATTTCAATTGCTTCGTTGATGGCGACTTTCGGAGGCACCTCTTCATGTTTGCCGAACAAAAGTTCGTAGAGGCCGAGCCGGAGGATGTTTCTGTCGACAATCGCGACTTGGCTTATGGGCCATTCGGGTGCGGCTTTTTCGATTATCTGGTCGATGTGGGGAAGATGCTTTATTGTTTCAAAAACGAGCCGCTTGATGAAATCCGCCTCCTCAAGCCCGGGGCCGAATTCCCTCATATTTTTTTCGACAATGCCTTCAAGACGCGAATCATCCTTCCCGTTAAAATCCCACTCGTAGAGGGACTGCATGGCTATGGATCGTGCAAGATGTCGAGATGCCATACCAAACCTACAACCTACAGCCCACAACCCACAACACAATGTGTCGTCCGTTGTCGGTGGTTGGTTGTCGGTGGTTGGTTAACGATGTGAAAGTTCTTCCGCTGAAAGCGGTCCTTCTTTTTCTTTTTCTACCGCTTCGTGTTCATGGAGTTCTTTTTCTTTCTTCTTTCGTTCTTTTTTATCCAGTTTTGCAAGTACGTCAACAACCTCGCGGCCCGCATAATATCCGCAGTTCCTGCAAACGGTGTGGGGAAGATTCTCCGCCCTGCAATGCCCGCATATTGAGAGACGCGCGGGCGACAACGCGTGATGCGATCTCACGCGGTTCCTCTTCCCTTTTGTATGTTTCATTCTGACTACCATAAAAAGTATAATAACAAATAACGGCTCTTTAAGCAAATGGATGAAAAAAGTCCCAATAATTAGGGACAATTCTTCAGCCATAAATATACATCACCTCCGACAAACTGAAGGGTAGCTTTTTCTTCACGAATCAATTCACTAACAGCGTCACTGATATCAAAATATTCGTTGCATATTCTTCCTTTAACTGCCTCGTATTTAAGCGTTTTTACCGTCATTCCACCACATGCATGATTCGCAGAGAGCTGGTGGATGAAATTCTCTTTTACCTCGGCAGTCCTCTCTCTTTCAAACCGCCGGGATTCTTCCACGATATCCATTTGCCCGCCCCACGAAAAAAGTAAGAACTATTTTAACAGTAGCAAATTGGGCACAGGATGTCAAACAAACAAATAAAATGCCTTATGCTTTTAACCGAAACGACCTCCGGTGAATCGGAGAAAGACCGTAGGTCTTTATGAAGCGGATGTGTAATTTCGTGCCGTACCCCTTGTGAATGTCAAATCGGTATTTGGGGTATTTTTTATGAAGACGGAGCATGAGGCGGTCACGCGTAACTTTTGCGATTATGGAAGCGGCAGAAATAATAGGAATTTTTTCGTCGCCCTTTATGATGGTGGTATACGGAATTCCCTTTGGAAGATACAAACTGCCGTCGAGGAGTGCGGGAACAGCCGCGCGTCCGGCCAATTTTTTATAGACCAAGTGAACGCCTTTGTTTGTTGCCTTATGAATGTTGATCCGGTCGATCTCGGAAGGAGGAACGCTTGCCACAACCCATTCAATGTCGGCGTTCTTTGTCAAAACACGAAACCACTCGTCGCGCTTTTTTGCGCTTAATTTTTTTGAATCTTTGATCCCCCGCAATAGTTTTCCGTTTTTCGCTCTACGCTTTATGCTTAC
>MHQO01000022.1:4161-10679 GCA_001820675.1 Candidatus Sungbacteria bacterium RIFCSPLOWO2_01_FULL_47_10 | reverse complement strand
GCGGCCCCCGCCCCGCTTCGTCTATGCCAATGACATACATACCGCCGTGCCGACGCACCATGCGCTCGCTCCGCACACTGCCAGCCTTGCGAACTCCGATACTCCGCGCGGGGGCAAAATCGCCCGTAGGGAAAGCAAAAAACATCGACGTGCCAATATGACCCCCGTCATTTTTTTTTCCGTGAATGTGTTTGTAGGAATGTTCCATAACCAAAAACGTGCACACACACATTTGTAAAAACTCCCTTTCTATACTACACTATTTTTAGTCCCTTGAATAAACGTGAAAAAGGCGGAATACATGAAAAGCCGGACGCTCGCGCACATTTTCCTCATGCCTCTCGTTGTTGCAGGGCTCTTCTTTTTCTTTTCTCCAATTTCCACAACCGCATCGTCCAATATTTCCATGGCCAGCGATGAAAATTTCCATAAAAACCTTGATTCCAAAAGCAGGTCCGCGGTTGTTCTCATATCCGCAGAAATCAATGTTCTGCCCGAAGAGGACGAAACAGAGTCTCCTATGGGCATATCTCCCGATCCTGATTTTATCCATGCCGTTTATACAAAAACGTTCATCAACAAAGATTTCAAGGTTGTCCAACAATTCAACACCGGCACAGGATTCATTATATCGCACGACGGATTCATCCTGACAAACTACCACATTATCAAGTCATATAAGTCGGTCCGTGTCCGGCTTTCGGATGGAAGGGTTTTTCCGGCAGACGTCATCAAATATCAGGATCGGGAAGATATTGCGTTTCTGAAAATTCGAACCGATTCTCCTGCCTCTTTTCCATCTCTTGCGCTGGGGAATTCGTTTACGGCCGAAAGGGCTGATCGCATTATCGTCATCGGCCATCCGTTCAGACTCGATTGGACCCTCTCGGTCGGAACCATCAGCGGTTTGGGACGGATGGTTTCCGTGCACCCTTCGGGCCTCATACAGGTTCAGTCCTCAATTAACCCCGGAAACTCCGGAAGCCCGCTTATAAATTCACGCGGTGAAGTCATCGGCATCATCCAAAGTATGCCGATAAACTCCAGTGGAATCGGTTTTGCGATTCCGATAAATTTTGTCATAGATGCTATGCCCTTCCTCAAAAACGTGAACAAACAGCGATAATCGTTGCATGCTTCCATTAGATGAAACCTTCGCAGAGAAGGTTTTTTTATTCACACATTGCGGATAAAATTAAAAAAGGTTTACAATTGAATTAGGGACAATTCTGTCGCGTCGCATAACAACTATTTATCATATAAATCCGAACAATTGCCGTGTCGCCCCGTTTGCGGTTCACATATTCTATGTATCACTCATTTATATTTTTGCGATTACTCCATGAAATTCACCCATCTTCACGTCCATTCCCACTTCAGTCTTCTCGACGGTCTTGCGCAAATAAAAGATCTCATACAGTGCGCAACTGATTTCGATATGCCGGCACTCGCGATTACGGACCATGGTTCTATGTATGGGGCAATCGATTTTTATCAAAAAGCGAAAAAGGCGGGAATCAAGCCGATTATCGGATCGGAACTCTATGTTGCATTCGAGGACATGCGTCAAAAAAGGCCCGGTATCGACGATAAACGGTACCATCTTACGGTTCTTTCAAAAAATCTCGAGGGCTACCACAACCTCATCAAACTCATCACCCTCTCACACCTTGAGGGTTTTTATTATAAGCCCCGCATCGACAAACCATCCCTGCGATTGCATTCAAAAGGGTTAATTGCCCTTTCCGGCTGTTTTAACGGCGAAATTCCCAAAGCGATTATAAACAAGAGAATGGATACCGCAGAACGGCTTATCGCAGAATATCAGGATATTTTCGGAAAAGAAAATTTTTACCTTGAAGTCCAGCCCCACATTGATCTTCCGGGCCAAAAAACCGTAAACGAGGGGTTGTATGAACTCTCAAAAAAAACGGGGGCAAAAATAGTCGCAACAAACGACATCCATTACGTAAAAGCGCAGGATCGCGAAGCGCAGGATATTCTTGTTTCGGTCCAGACCGGAAATACGGTATTGGACGAAAACCGCCTGACCATGAAAGACGCAAACCTTTCCATGCGGTCGGGTGAAGAAATGGCGTCGTTATTCCCCGATCATCCCGAGGCAATCGAAAATACGATGGAAATCGCCGACAGAGTGAACATCGAAATCCCGTTCGGAAACTGGACATTTCCAAAAATTGAAATCCCGAAAGGATCGACGTATGACGGGGAATTGCGAGAAATAACATACCGCGGCATTGAACGGCACGGCATTCAGTGCACGGAAGAACTTAAGGCGAGAATCGAATACGAGCTCAAAATTATCCGGGATAAAGGTTTCTCTCCCTATTTTTTGACGGTTGCGGATCTTTTGCATTATGCGCACTCGAAAAATATCTTTACAACCGTTCGGGGTTCCGTTGCCGGATCCATAGTCACCTATCTTACCGGCATTACGAATATCAATCCGCTTGACTATCATCTTCCGTTTGAGCGCTTCCTCAACCCAGAACGTCCGTCGGCTCCCGATATCGATATGGACTTTGCAGACAACCGCCGCGACGAAGTCATCCAATACGCGAAAGAAAAATACGGACACGACCACGTCGCCCAAATCGGAACATTCGGAACTATGATGGCGCGCGCCGCAGTTCGCGATGTCGCGCGGGCTCTTGGGTACCCATATGCGGTAGGAGATAAAATCGCAAAATTGATCCCGTTCGGATCCCAGGGATTTCCCATGACCATACACCAAGCCCTTTCCATGACGCCGGAGTTAAGGGATATGATCGAGCGGGATCAGGACGCAAAAACAATCGTAACGCAGGCCCAAAAACTTGAAGGGTGCGCGCGCCACATTTCCGTACATGCCGCGGGTGTTGTTATCACGCCAAAACCCCTTTCGGATTACATACCGCTTCAGCTGGACCCCAAAGGCGGAAAAATAATAACCCAATATGAAATGCATGCGATTGAGGACTTGGGACTTCTCAAATTCGATTTTCTCGGCATACGAAACCTTGCCATATTGGAAAACGCCGTCGAACTTGTAAAAAAATTTCGAATGATCGATATCGATATCGAAGCCATACCCATGGACGACAAAAAAACATTCACGCTTCTCGAACGCGGAGAAACCATCGGACTTTTCCAGCTCAACGGCTCCGGGATGACGCGGTACTTGAAAGAACTCAAGCCGAACTCGATCCATGACATAAGCGTCATGGTGGCGCTCTATCGTCCCGGCCCGATCAATAATATCGACGAATACATCGCACGAAAAAACGGCGCAAAACCCGTGACATACGTTCATCCGAAGATGAAAAATTTCCTCGCACGAACATACGGAGTACTCGTCTATCAGGACGATCTCCTGATGACCGCCATCGAGGTTGCGGGATACGGATGGGGCGAAGTGGATAAATTCAGAAAAGCGGTGGGAAAAAAGATTCCCGAGGAGATGGCAAAACAGCATGTCATATTTGTTGACGGATGCGTCAATCATGGGGGCATGCAGAGGGGAGATGCGGAACGACTGTGGGCGCTCTTTGAGCCGTTCCAGGGATACGGATTCAACAAAGCGCACGCCGCAAGCTATGGACGGCTTGCATATCAAACCGCCTATATGAAAGCGAACTTCCCCGGAGAATACATGACCGCCGTCCTCACCGCGGATTCGGGCGATATTGAGAAAGTCGCGGAAATTATCGCGGAGTGCACGAGAATGAATATTCCCGTTTTGGCTCCTGATGTCAATGAAAGTTTTGCAAAGTTTACACTGATTAGAGGAAGCGGCTCCGATACGCCCCCGCAGGATAAAATAAGGTTCGGCCTTGAATCGATCAAAAATGTCGGAGTCAATATCGTCGAAGCGATTATTGACGCCCGTAAAAAAGGCCCTGATAAGAAATTTTCCTCGATCACCGACTTCATTGAGGGGGTGCGCCACAAAGATCTGAACAAAAAATCACTTGAAGCTCTTATCAGGTGTGGAGCAATGGACGGCCTGGGAGAACGGGGCGAGCTATTGGGAAACATCGAAATTGTTCTTGAATATGCCAGAGACCATCAAAGGCATCTGTCACAAGGACAGGCAAGTTTATTCAGTTTAACGCCGGATGTGCGCATCTCTTCCATTAAGCTTAAACCCATGCCGCCCGCAAACAAAAAAGAGCGTCTTCAGTGGGAAAAAGAACTTTTGGGGCTTTATGTCACCGAGCATCCGCTTGAAGAATATCGTGAAAAATTGCACAATAATGTCATTCCCATACGCGATCTCAAAGACCGGTCAAAAAATACTCTCCTTCGAATCGGCGGCCTTATTTCAGGCGTCAAGAAAATAATCACAAAAACAGGATCCCCCATGCTTTTTGTGACGCTCGAAGATTTGACCGGGAAAATCGAAGCATTGGTCTTCCCCCGCGTTTTAGAGAAGAATCCCGAGGTCTGGCAAGAAGAAAAAATCGTAATTGTAAAGGGGAGATTAAGCGACGGCGGAAGAGACGACTCGGTTAAAATATTGTGTGAAGATGCCGAGGAGATCCGTTGAATGGAGTTCCCGTTGAACTTGTTCCGAATTTTTTAAGCGGGAGGAGCATGCACGATCGGGAGTTAACAATTATGAATAACGAATTAAGGGAATAATGAAAGAACGCCGCAAAAGAAAAAGAATCCATATTCAAATAGCGCTGATAGCGCTCACGCTTTTTCCGGCTGCTGCATTCGGGCAAAATGTCGGCAATCCGCTGAAGTCAGAACTTTTCCATACGGTATATCAAGCGGTAGCCGCGACAGCCGGCGCGCTTACCGCGGGCCTTGCCATAATCGCAATCCTTGCAGGCGCATATATGTATCTTATGACTGTCGGCGATACCGAAAGAATACAAAAGGCAAAAAGAATTATCAAATATGCGATCATTGCCATAGTGATTGCATTATTACTGCCGAATATTTTCCTTATTTTAAAAAGTATTGGAATCGACTTAACTCCGGTTGCAGAGGCGCCTCCCGTATGCGGAGACAACTGGTGCAATGGAAGCGAAACCTGTTCAAGCTGTCCGCAGGATTGCGGAGCGTGTGCACCAACTCCAACACCCGCACCAACTCCAGTGCCGACACCAACGCTGACTCTCTGGGATTGCGGGTCGGGGCTTTGCTTTTGTTCCGAGTCGCCTCCAGGCTATTCAAATTGTTCAAGTGTCGGTTCTTGTCAAACTGCAGGATCGGCGGCATGCCCCGCACCAACTCCAACCCCAACTCCAACACCCGCACCGACGCCAACAGTTGGAAATGAGTGTCAGTGCGGAACGAATCAATTCTATTGCTCTACATCATGCACGTCGTGCGTATCAACCGGTAACACGTGCGATCTTGCCCAGGCGGAAAAAGATTTATCGTCCTCGCTTGTCCCAACATGCGGAGGAACACCGTCGTGCGGAGGGGTCGGATCATGCGATTCGCTCAACGCGGGGGCTGCGGGCGGCCCGATGCCCGTTTGTTTTTCCGGATGTACGAGCGCCACCTCATGCAACCTTGACCAAAATGTACGGCTAAATACGCAGATGCTCTATTTTGTCGATGCAATGCAAAAATCGGGATATAGTTTTATCACATCATCCGTGACCACCGGTTCCCATTCGGCAACATCGAAACACTACACTGGAGACGCAATGGACCTCGTTAAATCGGGGGGAACAACATACCAGCAACTTGAGTCAGCGCTTCTTAATGCCGGCGCAACATTCGTGCAATGTGAATTAGGAGGATCAAAAGTTCCGTGCACGAATGTTTCCATTGATCATATCCACGTTGAATATAAGAGGTAACTTTTTTACAGATAATATTGAGTTCTATGGTTAAACATGAAAATGAAATAATTAATTCAATCCGCCATTCCCTTGCCCACCTTTTGGCAATGGCTGTTTTGAAAAAATTCCCCAAAGCAAAACTTTGGGTCGGTCCCGTAATCGAGAACGGTTTTTATTACGACTTTGATCTCGCAAATGCGCACAAATATGAAAACGAATTTTCACGAATATCTGATGCGGATCTTCCGGAAATTGAAAAAGAAATGCGAAATTTAGTTCTTCGGAATCTCGACTTCACGGGAAAAAATATAATGCCCGCCGAGGCAAAAAAACTTTTCAAAAACCAGCCATATAAGCTCGACCTCATTAAGGATTTTATAAAAGAAAAAAGAGATCTTACGGTTTATCATACGGGCGATTTTACCGATCTCTGCCGGGGAGGACATATACATAACACTTCCGAAATAAATCCCGGCGCCTTCAAACTCACAAAAACCTCCGGGGCATACTGGAAGGGAAACCAAGAAAATCCTCAACTGACCCGGATCTACGGTGTTGCGTTTGAAACGAAAGAGGAACTTGAAAACTATCTTACAATGCAGGAAGAGGCAACAAAACGCGACCACCGCGTGCTCGGAAAAAACCTGGAACTTTTTTCGATTATTGACGAAATCGGCCCCGGTCTTCCGCTTTTTTACCCGAAAGGCGCAA
>MHQO01000022.1:0-4146 GCA_001820675.1 Candidatus Sungbacteria bacterium RIFCSPLOWO2_01_FULL_47_10 | reverse complement strand
CCGCCGATGAAGCTGAAGGATGAAGCGGACTATTATCTCAAACCAATGACCTGCCCCCACTTCATGATGTTGTATAAAACCAGACCCCGTTCGTACCGCGACCTTCCGATTCGCTGGACGTCAACAACGACGAATTATCGATATGAAAAATCGGGTGAACTTACCGGCCTCGCGCGCGTACGATCCCTCACGCAGGACGATTGCCATGTGTTTCTTCTCTCCGACCAAATCGAGCCGGAAGTCAATCTCATGCTTGACATGATCGAGGAGGTTTACGAAAAATTCGGTTTTCATGATTTCTGGGTGCGCGTCTCAACCCACGATCCTACACAGAAGAAAAATTACATCGGGGACCCGGCGATCTGGAAAAACTCCGAAGAAATCCTTTCGCGTCTTATCGAAAAACGCGGATGGAAACACGAGATCGGCATTGGAGAAGCTGCATTTTACGGTCCGAAACTTGATTTCATATTCAAGGATGTTTTGGGACGCGAATGGCAGCTTTCAACGATTCAACTCGACATGAATCTTCCCGAACGGTTTGATCTTGAATTCATAGATTCGAACGGAACAAAAAAAAGACCGGTTGTGCTTCACCGGGCGATCCTCGGCTCGACTGAACGGTTCCTTGGGATACTCATTGAACACTTTGCGGGGGAATTTCCGTTCTGGCTGGCACCGATTCAGGTTGCTATTCTTGCAATAAACGACCGCGTACTCCCTTACTGCCGCGAAATTGCCGAAGAACTCAAGAAACATGGTGTCCGTATCACAATCGACCCCCGAAATGAATCTATCGGCAAAAAAATCCGTGAATCGGAACTTCAGAAGATACCGTATCTTTTCGTAATCGGAGATAAAGAGGCAGAGGCAAAAAACATTTCGGTTCGCGAGCATAAAAAAGGAAATCTTGGGAACATGGCTACGGCGTCTTTTCTTGCCTTGATAAAAAATACTCATTCAACCGCCCGGCCTCTTGATAAATAAAATAATGAGAGTATCATACGTGCCAGTTCGTTTTATCCCCCCCACCAGAAATCCGCGGGCGCAAGCCCGTGGATGAATGGCGGACAGTCGCAAAGCGCATAGATACATACCACGGACAGGGGTCCGTGGTGGGGGGGTATTTTCCGACGTGCCGCAACCCAAAACTCCGCAAAGGAGGCAGGATGCTTCAAAAAGGACGACATGGCCAGGAAAAAGAATGTCGTGATTTAAACCAAAAAATATCCGTTCTTCTTGAGATTGTCTTTGTGGATATCAAAAACGACTTATTACTGCATGATGTAATACTTCTGAAAAAGGGTGACGTTAAAAGAGCAAAAATTTTTTTGGATCGGGCAAAACGGAAGCTAAAACGCCTATCGGATGCGGGATTCGAAAGGAAAGCCAAAGAGTTCAGAAAGTGGGAACAGCGGCCCAAAAGACTTCTTTTATAGCCCGAAACAGGGCTTTTTTTGTTCCCCTGGATAATAAAAACTCAACATTAAGCGCATGAATATCATAATCATTCATGAAACCAATGCTGTCAAAAAAAATTATCGCCGTTGTCGGACCGACCGCTTCCGGAAAATCTGATTTGGCTGTCGCAATCGCAAAACGCTTCAGCGGCGAGATAATTTCCGCAGATTCGCGGCAAGTGTACCGGGGAATGGATATCGGAACGGGAAAGGTTGCCGGTGAATGGAGGATGCAGAATAAGAATGATTCCCGATCGCCAAAGAGGTTCATATACAAAAATATACCGCACCACTGTATTGATATCGCCTCCCCGAAAAGAATTTATACAGTGGCAGATTTTAAAAAATGTGCGATATCGGCAATGAACGATATCACCAATAGAAAAAAAGTCACAATCCTCTGCGGAGGAACGGGTTTTTATATTGATGCGGTACTTTACAATATTCCTATTCCCGACATCCCGCCCGATAAAAAATTACGATATGCGCTCTCAAAAAAAACTTCCGGAGAATTATTCGCCATGCTGAAAAAACTCGACCCCGGGCGGGCGGGAACCATTGACCGGAAAAACCCGCGGCGGCTTGTCCGCGCGATTGAAATTTCGCGCGCTATCGGCACACCCGCATATCAACTGGTGAGAACCGGACGTATACGGCCGCAGACAGGGCATCTTGAACCGCTCCTTATTGGCATCCGCATACCAAAAAAAGAGCTCTATAAAAAAATCGATATTCGGCTTGAAAAACGAATCCGTCAAGGAATGATTCGGGAAGTTAAAAAACTCCTTGAAAAAGGGGCATCGTTTAAACGATTGTATGCTCTTGGACTTGAATACAGATTCGTATCGCTCTATCTTGCGGGAAAACTCACCAAGCGTGAAATGACGGAACAATTAAAAAACGCCATTCACCGGTATGCAAAGCGGCAGATGGCGTGGTTTAAACGCAATAAAAACATCCACTGGGTGTCGCCGGGAAATGGGACAGAACGGCTTGTAATTGGGCGTGTCCGGCGCTTTCTAAAAATAAGGCTTAAGAAAATAATTTGAAATTCAAAAGACCCTGCTACTGCCGCACATTTTGATTTTGTCCCCTGTTCCGCTCTTTCTTGAATCACCACATGACTGAAACAAAAGCGCCGAATAGCCGTTCCCAAAAACCCCGCGGAGGGGCACCCTCCGATGGCGGCGTGTTTTCTTCCACAATTACCACGACTTCCTCCCCCGGTTTTTTAAGATTTAGGCGCGATTTTCCTTCCCGCTCCAAAAATCCGTCCGTTTCCGTATATTCTATTTCTTTCTTCATTGCCTCGTTTTTCTCGCGAAGTTCCGCAATCCTTTTTTCAAATCCCTTCTCCTCCTTATACAAAGTGATGAATCGGGATGTCATGCCCCCAAATTGATATAAAACCATTCCCAAAAGCACCGCGCCGCCGATAAGCGTTACGGGTGATCGCAATAATTTTTGAAAAAATGTCGGTTCCAAATCTTAGGAAGCAAGACGTATGAATAGATATGTAACCATAAATCCCCCCCACCACGAACTTATGTCTGTGGTATGTATCTATGCGCTTTGCGACTGTCCGCCATTCATCTACGGGCTTACGCCAGTGGTTTTCTGGTGGGGGGATAAAAGCAGATTGGGTCTATCGTTCCATTATGTTTCGTGTTCAACGTTGCTTCAACGGCCCTTATATAAACAGGGGCGAACACAACAAACATTTGACTCCGATACTGTAAGAATTATACTAAAAGCATGCATAAGCGCCAGAAGAAAATCATTCATGCAATCTGGGTGGGCATATCCATTCTTGCTATTCTCGGCATGGTCGCTTTTACCGTGCTTCCGCTTATCTATACGCTTTAAAAACCATATTTTCAGTATACCACGCGCCTTTTTCAAAATCAGCCCTAAAAGGTCTTTACAACGGGCTGATTTTTTGTTACACGAGAAGCGAGACCGTTGACAACCCAAAACAGGAAAACCCATGTCCAACACGGAAACTTCTCTTAAGGCCCGATATCAGAACATGCTCATCCGCATGCGGGAACTCGTTCCCATGGAGGATTTCATATTTGGCGAACTTTTTGAATGTAAACGAGTACATTCCTCCCGAATCCGCGTCCCTGTCCATACCGGTGAAACACAGCAACTGAGAGCATTTATCGCGCATCATTGCAATCCCTTCAAAACCGGAGAAGACCCTTATAAGGGCGGACTCCGAAAAAGCGCCGAAGTAGTTCAGGATATGATCGAGGGACTTTCGATGGATATGACCATCAAGCAAGCAATTGCATCCCTTCCGCTCGGAGGCGGAAAAGCGGGAATTTGTCTTGAAAAAGGGTTTCATTATACGTTACAGGATCACGCGCGCATGAACAAGGCGTTTGTTATTGAATTTGATAAAGTCAATATGCTCGGGCCGCGCATTTATTCCACGGCATCCGATCTCGGGACATCAGAATTTGACTGCGATATTATTGCAAAAGAATATGTCGCTGTTCATGAAACGGAGCTCGGAAGCAAACGCGGGGTTGCGACCGGAAAGTCAGTTGAAGAATTCGGCAATCCGGCGCGAAAAAAAGCTACCGGCAGGGGCGGCCTGATCGCCGCGCGAAAAATGCTTTCGCTTCTTGGCGACAAAGAATCAGAACGGACGATTGCAATCGACGGCTTTGGCAACGTG
>MHQO01000021.1 GCA_001820675.1 Candidatus Sungbacteria bacterium RIFCSPLOWO2_01_FULL_47_10 | reverse complement strand
TTCCTTCAGGGCTTCGCTCTTTCAATTCGGCAAGGCGTTGGCGTAAGTCGCTTGTAAAAGCACGACGATTGTCCTCTTTATTGAGAAAGTAACCGGGGTCCTGGTGACTTAAGAATGATATGTTCTTGCCGGTTTCCTTATCTTTACCAGTTACCAATAACCCGGTGCAATTTTTAAATGTGTTAGAAAATTTATCTAAATCGTCTATGGGTGAAATTGCATATGAATTTTTGCCTGCATTTTTCATTTTTTTCTCCACCAAACTTATGGGGTCGCCAAAATAATCTACATTGTGCACTTTTGACGACTGGAGTAATTTATCCAAAAAATGTTTTTTCTGGGCAATCGGATCCTTTGTGATTTGTTCGAATGTGCCCACACAGGCAATGATTGCGTCAGAGACATCCTTAAGGTGCTTGAATTTTGGAAAATCGTGGGATTCAAATGAAGAACCGGGTGCCTCTTTCATATTTTTTTAAGTATGCTTATCCGCCACCGTGCTTGCCCCGAACGAATAGGGCTTGATAACCGCCTCAAACCCGTATCCTTTGACCATTCCGACGACCGTATCAATAAGCTCTTTTGTTGGGCCGTTTTCTCCTACATCTATATGTATCTGGTCGTTCCAGAAAATTTCCTCTCCCAAACAATCTCGAAGGCGCGAGCGGACTTCTTGTGCGAGCGTGATAGAATTTATCGTTTCCTGATAGATGCGGTCGCGGAGTGTCTTGAAACTTTGCGGCTCCGCTTTTTTCCAAAAGTGTATCGCCCCGTTCCCCACCCGCCACACCGTTATTGCTGTGACCAATTCAACGGGGCTTGAAGACGCGGAGTCGGATCCGATGATGATCTTATATTTTCGTTCCGGCGCTTTTTTTACAAACGAAATTACTTCGGTGAGGACTTCATCGAGAGCAAGCGCTCCTTTGGATTGGCTGTAAAACATCAACTCACAACCCACGACCTACGACCCACAACGCGTGTTGCTGGTTGTTTGTTGTCGGTTGTTGGTTAAAAAAGTGACGACTGTACATCCTGCGGCGCTTTGTAGAATTCATTTACCGGTTCTGCCGCAAGGATACCTTCCAGTTTAAAGTTGCGGATTGCCTGCCGGAGATGGCAGTATGCGGAAATTTCTTTTCCGTTCATGGCGTAAATATCGATTTTTCTTTTTTTCTTGAATTCCTCCCCCTCTTGTTTTTGGCGCGATACGTACTCGATGAAAAGCCGCTGACGACTCAGAAAGGCGTTTTCGATAATTTTACGGAGAGGCATATGTGTCTGACCCTTCCAATTTACCGGAACTGCGTGCACGCGACTATCATAGAGCGAATCAAAAAGGAGGTGTCCGTGCTCTTTTCCGTATTCATAAAGACCGCGCGTCAGTTCGACATCCTTCAGGCAGTATTTTTTTATTTCCTCGATTTTTCCTTCTTTGTACCACACGAGCGCCTGAAGCCCGTCGGATGTTTTTTTGGCGTTGAGTGTCGCGGACGACAGGGCCTGGAGAGACAAGCGGTGTCCGAGTTGTTTCGTTACGTCTTCAAAAATATCAAGCGTGGGGAGGGACGCAATCCGCACCTGCTTGAAATACGGCTGGAGAACCGGATAATCGAAATTTTTTGTATTAAAGCCGATGACAAGATCGCTCGTCCGCAACCGTTCTTCAAATGCCCCAATTTCCCACTCTTCGAACGCGCGGTATTCTTTCGTTTCATAAAAATAGGCGCCGACAACCGACACCCCGAGCGCTTCGACATGGTCCCTGCCACCGACTTCGTCAAGTGATTTTTTTGTTTCAACGTCAAATACGATTTCTCTCATAATTCATAATCTATCATACCGTTTTTCAAAATTCAATGCCGTCCGCTGATTTCGCGCCACGTGCGCTTGACGCCCGGAAGCGCTTTTGGTACTTCTTAAGAAGTATAGTCATCATTCTGGCAAAGGAGAAAAATGGCATGAAGAAGGCGCTAGTTCTTTCATTTATCTTTGTTTATGCAATTTCTTTTGTTCCCATTTCGGCGTTCGCGGTGAACTTTGTGGAGGCGCCAGTCTTGCCAGAAAATTATACATCCTGGCAGTTTCGAAAAGTATTCGTTCGCGACTGTCCCGCCCTTGACCCCGCAGGCGTATTCACCACCGAATATTATGCGCGCATCGTTCCGGGAGAAAAAAAGGTCGAAATTGTCGGGAGCATCATGAAAGGAAATACGCTTTTGGCCGTTTTCCATAGCAACGGAACGAGATCCACAGAAGACTTTTTCTTCCTGTATACGAAAGGGCCAAAAGGATGGCTTTTGTGGAATGGTGACAGCCTTGACCAGATGCTGAACGAGAAGATCGACTACAATACGCAAATTGCAATCGGGGCGTTACTCGGATTAATGTCTCCCTGCGGGCTGTCCTATGACGACCTCCTCGGATTTATCAATCACGTTTTCGGTGAAGCGGAATCGAAGTAACCGTATTTTTAAAACCCGTTTTCACGGGTTTTGTTGTTTGGGGGGCGGCATCTTTCTTTCAAATTTTTTTTCCGCCGCTTCGCTGAATCGTCGCACGGATTCCATGGCATGTTCTTTTGCCCGATCTCGCCCTCTTTTTATTCGAAGCCGCTTTTCCTCGCCGGGGTTTTTCGGAAATTCCTTTTTTCGAAAAAAATCGAATTGTTCCATAATTGTTGAAATTTACGAGCGAATAACTGAGCGAAATAAATTATACTCTCATTTAAAGTAGTGCCTTCATCCACCCAATAATCTTCTCCATCAGCTCCGGATGTGTCTCGAACAGTTTTGTGCCGTGTCCTCCGGAGTCAAAAAGAGCGACCTCTTCTTTCACGCTTTCCGGCACCATGTCATACAGGGTCTGAACCGTATCGTGGGAGTATCCATCATCGGCCGCGGCGGCAAAATAAATTGCCTTGGTGCGGTGGGTTTTTTTGATACGTTCGTCCGTTTTAATGCCGCGATAATTCATGCCCGGCGAAAGAAGGATTGCCGCGCGTACGTCTTGATCAAGGAAATCTACGATGTATTGGAGCGCAAGATTCGCGCCGATTGACGCGCCGACAATAAAAATTTTTTTGGCGCCTTTCGATTTCAGGAATTCAACCCCGGCTTCCGCGTCAAGAATTGATTTTTGGTGGTCTTGGTCCGAAAAAAGCTGATACCCGTTCGGGCCGCCATGCGACTCCCCGTGCCCGCGAAGATCGATTGCAAGACCCGCCATGCCTTCTTGCTGTAGTTTCCTCGCAAACGAAACATAACTTTTTCTTGTCGCAGGCATCATGTGGAGCATGAGCACTCCCGTGCGGGAGTCCTGGCTTCCGGTATAATAATCTCCTGCGATATCTATTCCGTCTTTTGTTTTCAGTTTTATCTGTTCGGGTGTTGCCACTTTTTAATCATAACACACAAACGCGCGAAAACAACATTCCCCCAATATGAGTTCGAAAGTCATGATGCGCGCCGTGCGTCAATGTGATCGGCGGAAAAGGGGACTTGCGGAGGAGTCACTCGCGGCGTATAAAGAAGGAGGCGGCGGGGGCGGGTTGTTGAGCGGCCAGGAGCGGCAAAAGTCGTTGCATGCCCGAAGCCCATGGTCATCTGATACGGTGCCACCACGTTTGGATGATGCCTAATGCGAATTGTCCGCGAAGAACGGATTGTCATTCGGCAGAAATGCCAATCAACAAAAATAGTTTCGAACGCAATATTCGGATATGTCAAAAAACAAATTGCCAAAATCCATGCGTAAATTTTTGAGAAAAAGAAAAGCCGAAATCCGCCGGCAGTCTTCGGATGAGCAAGGGGCTGAAGAAGAGATTTCGGAATTGGTCGGAAGAGCAATGAAACAATACGCAAAAAAGGCGGGAACGGAAATAATTTCGTAAAAAATCACGGTCGAGTATTTTGCAAGTCGTAGTTTTATGCTATTGACTTTTTTTATATTGGGGCATACTTGTTTAGCTACAAGCTCTTTACAAAAAACCCGGTAATCCGGGTAATGAAAAGAGGCCCAAAGTGAGATCTAAAAAGGCGTTTTTGGCCCTTTTGCCCGCCATGGCGTTAGTGGCCGGTTGTGGAGCAAACACAGCAATTGAAAAGAGTTACATTATGACCGGATTATTTACGGAAGTCGATGAGGCAATCGCAAAAGCCGGAAATCTCAAGATTGGCGAAACGGTGTGTCCCTCCGGGTTAAAAACGGCGGGGTTTGATCCCGATGCGCAGAATGTCAAGATTTTTGCAGGCGCGACCGGCGCGCAATATTTTCTTGGAACCGCGAATCCTCAAGTTGCGGTTACTTCTCCGGAAGACGTCAAAAAGATTTCCCAAGAATTTAGTTTGTATGCCACCTATGTATATCCGATTCGTAATCCGAAGAAAGATAAAGATATGGTTTATTTCAATAAGCAAAAATCTTTGACAACCGGTACGGACGGGGACTTTGTCATCGTATGCCGTGAAAACAAGGTGTATTCGCACGGCTGGACCGGCAAGAAGAAGATAAACGAACCGGGAGAATATAAACAGACCGGAGGAAATGTGCTTCCGTGGTTTTTAAACATTTTGGGGAACCCGCTATCTCTTATCGGCCTATAACGGTTTGGTCTATGGACGGATTCATGATCAGGCATCGTCGCCTGATTTTTTTCGCCTTAAGCACTTGACATTTTTTATAAAAAGATGTATAATTAAAATAATCAGATAAATAGGCCTTTTTTACCATTACAACTTTGTTTTCGGCTGAAACGGGGTTCTATGACGATTCCCGACCCTCCTCGGCGAATCCCCCCACACTCAAATTGGCATCACAGCGTACCGTAGTGAAAATCAGGACGGCAACGGCTCGATGAATCGCCGGATGTCTCACGGCATGGCGGATGATGACTTTTTTAAATGCCAAATTGAGTGTGGGGGCAGGAGCCCCGTTTCAGTCAGAAACTTAGGACGAAGTCGAGAAAGCAACGCACCAATGAGGAGGATATTATGAAGGAGCGCAAGGTCGTTGTTCGTCCACGGCGTCCAGTCGACCCAAGAACAGGGAGTGTGCTCACCCCCAGAGAGGTGACACAGGAGAAGGACGACTCCCGCGACAAGTAGCGGGTAGCCGCGTAGGTGGTTGCCTGAGGGCGGCAGGAAAAAACTAACTGCCGCCCCCCACATCAGATTTTTTAAGAGATGTTTTGAAAGATGTGATGTGAGTCGGTCATGGGCCCATCGAGCGGACCGATTCACGAATTTATTCATAAGAGCAAAATCCCCCGGCATGCACAAAGGGGGATTTTGCTTGGCATGACGAACGTGGTGTAATACATAAGGGTGCCATGGCAAAAGATTCATACGGCCTCATTCAAAATATAAAACAGGGCGCTCCGGTTATACGGCGCCATCTGAAACCGCACAAAAAACGCGTAGTTATTTTGATTGTTTTGAGCATTTTTGCGGCGGTTGCGGACGCCGCAATTCCGTTCTTTGCGGGGAAAATTTTTGACGCTCTTGGCGATACCCGCGTATCGGAAGCGTTCGGATTTTCTTTTCCGGCGGTTTTTTTCATTCTTTTCATCTGGCTTTGCATCCGCATCGTGAGCGATATTGCCGGCTGGAGGAAAAACATGAACCAGGAACGGCTCGGGGCAGATGTGGACGCCGAGTATTTGGTCTATGCGTTCAGTTCCGTCCTGCTTCTTCCGCTCTCGTTTCACAAGCGCGTGAAGGTCGGCGAAATTACTGAACGGATCCAGCGCGCTTCGGGCTGGCTTGAGCAGATTATCAACAGGGTGTTGATAGAACTCCTGCCGGAATTTTTAAGCATTGTAATAGCACTTTTCATAACGCTTTTTATCGAGCCGCGGCTTACCCTCGTGCTTCTTGGCGCAATCGCCGTGTATTCGCTTCTTCTTGTCCGGACAGCCCCCGGGCTTGAAGGGCTTGCCCACAGCATGCGAAAAGCATATGGCAAAGCATATGGCAAAGCGTATGAAAATCTCGTAAACATTCAGGCGATAAAACAGGCCAATGCCGAAAAACACGAACGGTATGAACTTTTCCGGTTCTTTCAATTGCGCGCGGCCCGTTTATGGACGCGCTACATGGCAATCTGGCAGGTTTTGAGTTTTTACCAGCGCATGATCATTACCGCGACCCAGCTTTCGATTTTTGTGGCATCGGTCTATTTTATCCGGTCGGGTGATATGACGTTGGGAGAGCTCGTCGCGTTCAACGGATATGCGGCAATGATGTTCGGACCGTTCGTCGTGCTCGGGCGGAACTGGGATTTGATTCAGCATGGGGTGGTTGCAATTACGCGCGCGGAAAAAATCATCCAGCTTCCGAAGGAATCATATGAGCCGTACGGCGCCATTGTTGTAGATCGCATCTACGGGGGTGTTCGGTTTGAAAATGTTTGGTTTACGTACCAAAAAAAGCAAAAAACGATTCTTGAGGATATTTCATTCGATGTCCGGCCGGGCACGGTGGTCGCCCTCGTGGGGGAGTCCGGCGTGGGAAAAAGTACGCTGGTTGATTTGATTTCATATTATTACCGCCCCGCGTCGGGCAAGATTTATATTGACGGGCACAACGTTTCGCGAATGGATTTGAATTCACTCCGTAAAAATATCGCGGTTGTCCCGCAGGAGCCCCTGCTTTTCAACGACACCGTAAAAAACAATATTCGCTACGGAAGTTTTGAAGCGCCCGACGAAAAAATCGAAGAAGCCGCGCGCCTCGCCCACGCGCACGATTTTATCGAGAAATTTCAAAAAAAATACCAGCAGATTGTGGGAGAGCGCGGCATTAAGCTTTCAGTCGGCCAGAAACAGCGCATCGCCATCGCGCGCGCGATTTTGCGGAATCCCGGCATTCTCATCCTTGATGAGCCGACGTCGGCCCTTGATGCGCGTTCGGAGACGATTATTCAAGCATCTCTTGAAAATCTTATGAAGGACCGGACGACATTCATTATCGCGCATCGGTTGTCAACCGTGAGAAAAGCGGATATGATTCTGGTGTTGGATAAGGGAAGGATTGCCGAGCGCGGAAATCACACGGAGCTTTTGAAAATACCCGACGGCATTTACCGGAAGTTATATGAAACGCAGATCGGGTTGAAATAAAGCTCCGACCAGCGAACTGGTCGGTATTCGGCGAAGGAGAATAAATTTGTCCCCATAGCTCAATGGACAGAGCGTAAGCCTCCGGAGCTTAAGATGAGGGTTCGATTCCTTCTGGGGACGCCTGTGAAAGGGCGTTAATATATATCCGCGTTCCTCATGGACGCAAAACACATATGAGTGAAAAATCTTTTGAAGAAGAATTAAAAAACAAACCCGATCGCCCAATACCCTCACTCGAGAATCCGGACTCGGACACGGAGCGCCTGCTGTATTTACAAAGAAAATTGAGCCATGTTTTGCGGGAGCAGGACGTTTTTAAATTGTCCAGAGAAATGCAATATCGGAATGCAATGGGTGCGATACGGGAACTTTGCGCCGAACTCGAGAATTACCCCCGCCTTCGTGAGTATATCCAAGAAGTTGAAGTATATCTTGATGCGGCGCGGTATATTTTGTCTCATCCGCGAATAATCAAGTACAAGCGCGAATTAAAAAAGGGGAATCCAAGTATCACGCCGGAGGTCGTTGAGGAACAAAAAAAACTACGGGAAGACATCATTGAATGGACCGATTTCATTAAATGGTATATCGTCCAGAACGAACGCAAACCGGAATACGTTCACGCGCTTCTTTCCAAAATTCATGAGTTATGGAGCAATCTCGGTTTTGCGGATGCGCGTGGCGGTCTTGAACGGGGCATATTTCAAGAGCTTGCGTCATATAGAATATTAAAAGAACATTTTTCGCGTGTTCGTTCGGGACTCCCGCGCGAAGATGCGCGCCACTCAATCGATTTTTGGGCCGAGGATAAGGAGGGAAATACGTTTTTGTTTCAATCAAAATCTTCAAGCTCGTTTCGTCGCGCGGGCGTTTTTGACAAGAGTGAAATTGCCGGTTTAAAGGAGGAAATGGTAGAAAAGGAGGGGGACGATAAAACGCGCTCCGACATTTTTGATGGCAATCGCCAACCTGATTCCGAAAGATTGGCCGGTATTGAGGAAGATCTCGCACATGCGGAATCGTATGCGTCATCGCGCGGCGCAAAGAATCCTCGGGCTTTTTTGCTCGTTGTTCCACAGTCTAATTTTCATATGAACAAAGGGAGATTTAGCGTGAATCCGCCGCGAAGCGTCACAAGCCGACTTTCGAAACTTACCGGAGAAAAGAACACAATCACAAAATAACATTTTTTTAGGCGAGTTCCCAGAGATAGCGCTATTGAGCCGGAAGAGAATGAAAAACCGCCGACAATATCGGCGATTTTTAGGTTTAATTAAAAAAAATGTAATGTTGAAAAGTCGGTTAAATTAAACTTTGTTTTAAAATTCTTTCTTTGTCGTCTCGTTTGTTGTTTTGTTTATATAGTTGCTGTATCGCCGCGCAAAGTTCGGCCACCGAAATAGCGGTTCGGATTGCAGAAGGGAGACAATGTGCTCCCTGGAAAGTCCCTGTTTCCATAATGCCTCTACCGCATCAAGCGCGCGCTTCTTAATACGACGCAGTTCACTACCGAGTATTTTTTTGATAAGTAGCTCAATCAGATCTTTTTGCCCGGCAAACGAATCCCCAAGGGCCCTTTTGAGCCCCCTGCGCACAACAGCGAAACAGTAATCGGTTGAATATGCCCCCCTGTCGTCAAGTAACTGCTCTTTTATGTCGTCAAACCGCGTTCCCCCGCGTACGAATGCAAGAACTTCATTTTTGAATTTCCATTCAATTTCATATTTCCTTGTTAACAGGAGGGCCGCTTTAATAAGTTCCCCATCCGTTCCACCCGCTTCCAAATGCGCAATGCCGCCGAGATATGCGGCAATCTTTTTTTCCGTGATGAACTCATTTACAACATGCTGTTCTTCGTGCGCAAGTATTCCTCTATAGGACATATTCACGTCTGCTTCTTCCATTATCTCTTTTGTTTGTTCAGACCTGTTGATGAGAATCACTGCGTGATCAAGGCCCGGCACATGTGTTGAATTCAGCGTATGACCGCCGATAAAAACCGCATCCTCCCTTTCCCGTTTTGTCGATGGCCGGTTTTTTAAATATCCTCCTCCGCGAATTCGCGCAAAATCATTCAAGGTTTCGATGATAACCCGCAAGTTCAGCGGCCCGACTTCGATTCGAATTGCTCCCGCGGGGGAGAAACCAAAAAGTTTTTTAAAAAGCTGCCGGTTCTCCGGATTTTCTTTTCGGATTTTTTTAAGAAGGATTCTTCGCGCAATCATTTCCTCGGCTGTATCGCGATAAAATTTTTGTTCTGCTTCGGAAAGGCCGTGTCCCGCGATGCGCTTGTTCACGCTCGAAAGAATATTTGCATTAGAGTCATCAGGATTTTTTCGAAACACCGCGAGAAGCTCATCTTCCGCCATCGCACTTTCCTCTCTTTGTGCCATGAGGCGTTCTTTAAACGCACCTACCGCGTGGCGGCGTTCTTTTTTGGGAGTTTGTTTCAACTTTTCAAATTCCCGCAAAGGGTCAAATGGCAGGCCCAGGTATTCGTTTTTGGCCTCGATAAAGTTTGGTATCTTTTCATTCATATTTCAATGGTAACAAATTTGTTTTGCAGCGCAACCTCGTAAATACATGACACGCCGTTTAAAAATACCTATTATGCGGGGGCGTGTCGATATGGGACTGTTGCCGAATAGCAGTTTGAGTTAAAAGCAAGAACATGAAGCGGTCTTGGCGATCAATGATCCTTGATCTTCTTGCCCTTGTCTCAATT
>MHQO01000020.1:12912-22705 GCA_001820675.1 Candidatus Sungbacteria bacterium RIFCSPLOWO2_01_FULL_47_10 | reverse complement strand
AATCGGATTTATTCGTGGTAAGAATTTCCGCAAGACCGGGCACTTCAACAACGCCATATAATTTTTCATGCGATTTTGGGAAGAGCCCGATCCATTCCCATCCCTGACGAATGGTTTTTCCATAGGTTGACACCATAATTCCGCGAAAATGAGGAATAAAATTCGGCAGATTGTCTTGATGCATAATATATCCGAACCCGACGGGACGGCGGCTCGCCTTGCCCAACTTCACTTGAAAGGCAAAATTCGGAACAGGCGGATGGAACTCGTCAATTTTTTTATCATTCACAAAAAATTCTACTCCTTTCGGGTAGATATAACGAAGAATCCTGTCTTTAAGGAGCGTGTCAAGAAGCGGAAAAAAATGATGCTGGATGGTGTTTTGAATGAACGAGGCGTCAGACAAGGACGAATCTTTGTGAATAAGAAAAAGTGTAATCGCAGTTCCGCGCGGAGATTCTATATATCCGGAAGATTTAATATAATTCCACGGCGCCCGCGTTGGGCCCTCAAGGTGCCATTCTGTAGCCGATTGTGACTTTCGCGGCCCATGCGTTTCCGTTGTAACTCGAGATGCGACAAGGAGCGAAAGCTTTGCTCCAATTCCCGCAAATCCAATACCATGTCCACGTTCTTTTGTTGTCGCGGCAATATTATGATATTCTTTCAGATCCCGCCGGCGCATGCCGCGGCCATTATCAACACACCGAAGAATTCCCTGCTCATTGTCGGTAAAAAAGCTGATACGCATGGCCCTCGAATCAAGCGCATTTGCGACAAGTTCGGTAATGATAACTTCTTCAATCGGCGTTGAATAACTGTCGCGGATGTCCTCAAGGAGATGTTTTAAGTTGACGCGGGTTTCGTTCCTCATTCCGTTCTTAATAATTATCGGTTACACATTATACTTCTTTCTGCCGCCGTCGGCCTTTGTTCCTCCTTCGTCAAAGACTTCGGGTGGACACAGTAAAACTCCGACGGGACCCCGCTTACAACCGTAAAAGACGCCGCGCGATAATCGGCACCTCGCGCCGAAAATACGCCTTTACTGTTTTCCAATCGGCTTTGAAAAAAAGTTTCGGCATGGGATCGTCTTCGGCGTCGGCAAAATATACCAGGCTTTTTAAAAAATGCGGCAAACTACGTTTTTGATCCGGGTATTGCGAGATTGCCCGTTGAATCGTTTCGTCAAGCAAACCGCAATAATTGCAATACCAATACAAATCCACAAAATCGCGTTTTCTGCCGCGCTGGCTTACGGCAACAATCTTCATCGCGGCGATGTCGTCGGGAAGAATAATTTTCACGGTTCCGCACTGAAAAAACGACGATGAAGGACGAAAAAAAGGATAAGCGATAAAACTAACTTTTGCATCGTTAAAAATTCCATATAATGTTCCTTTTTGCTTCAGTACAGTCTCCCATTCACCTTTTTCGAGAAGGATACGTTCGATGCGAGTTTCCTGAAAACTTTTTTTCTCAAGAAAAAAATCGAGATCAACTGACTGCCTGTGACCAACCTGGAGCGATAAGGCAGTCCCGCCCGCCAAATACCAACCCGGTGATTTAAGAAAATCAAACGACGCAAAAGATAAAAACGCCTCTCGCGTTGCCTGAGGGAGTCTGTCAAGATGCAAAACTTTCGGCGTTATTTTTCTTGAAGAAGAGACCATAATGACTTTGATTTTTCATGTATAGGGCTTCGCGGAAGATCCAAAATTTTTTTTATATGTGCCGAGGAATAATGTCCAAAAAGCCATCGAATTTCTTCAGTGGTGCCAAAGTCAAGCACGCGCTCGATGATATAGCGCGCGTGTTTTTTCGGGTCTATGGTTTTCGGATCAACGTCCCAGAAGAGAGACTGCCGGAACCGAATCGGCTTTATATTTTTTCGCGTAGAAACCTGCGGTTGAACGCGTTTCTTGGTCAGTTTCACCTTGCCCATATGCTCAATTATATCACAAAAATCGCATCAAAACAAGCAGTGCGAGAACGTGAGAATTTTTTTAACCCGTGAGTTTTTAATGGTCTTTTTTATCCTCACGCCCCGTGGCGCTTTTTGATGATCAATTTTAACAGGAAAATTCCAGATAGAGCGGTGAGTGGTCTGACACAATGTCTGGTAATACCTTAAAATCGAGCACCTGATAATCTTTTCTCAAAATTCTGGCGTTTCAATATTAAGTTCTTGTGCTTTTCTGACGCAGGGGCCTATGGAGTGTGACCGCAAAAGACCAATGTCGCCGTTGCCATACACAATATAGCGATTAAAACCGCCTAAACCCTGAAACCCGGACACCGTCCTTTTCACAAAATTCTCCATCATATCTGAAGAGGGCGCCACTCTTCGTTCTTCAAGGTCGGCGCGCGCGTTAGACATATTATTGCGTAACGCAAAGCGTTCTTTGAGGTCAACTTCGGTTCCCTTTATTTGTTTTTCAATTTCAACCACTGCTTTTAAACAAAATTCAAGATCCGTTAAAAGATTGGGGTGAATCTTTTCCTGCCCTTCTTCATTCTCACGATTTATTTTAAACCCTCTTTCAGGCATGTTTTTTGTTTAATACATATACGTCTTATCCATTTCCGTGGCACTGCTGTTTATTCCCCATCCCATGGAGATTTTTTTATTTTAAGCAAACTCTCGGGCATGTCTCCTCAAAATTGGTTAAAATATTGAAAATATCATGCGGACTTGCATTCAACTCAACGCCCTGTTATCTTGCAATAAGTATTCGTTCTTTTCGGAGGTGTGCCATGATAGAAATCGTTCGCAATTACAACCCCGTTCGAGATTATTTTAACAACGAATTTTGGAATCCAGACCACGATTTAAATGTTGATTCGACCACTGTCGACAGGGAACATAAGCGACTGAAGAATCAGGGGCTTGAATTGCTTTGCAATGCGTTCCGTAATAATCCGTCTGAAACGATCCGGCAATTGAATTCTGATGGTTACCGAGTCGTCGTTGTTTGCAATACAGCGTATAATGTTGCTGGCGAGCAGGTTTATTCTCTTGTATCCCTTTGGGGTAAAGAAAAACTTTCCAAGAAACTCAATCGTTTCGTGCGATCGATTGGCCTACTTCGGTAGGCCTTTTTCATTTCCTCACTTGCCCATGACACTTTGTATATCTCTTTCCTGCAACATTCCAATATTCTGCAGAATGTTAGAATGTTTTAACCCTGCGCCATGTGACACCTCTACTTTTTTAACACTATCGCACATGGATTATCCTTATTTTAAGCCGTTTTCCGCGTTGTGCATCCGTCGAAATCGCCAATTATTGAAAATGCCGCAGGGAAAAATATTTGACAATAATTTTTCTATGCCTTACCTTGATAATAGAACTTGAACAAAATTAGGAGACAATCATGGCGAACTCGGTAAAATCCAGAATTGCTGAAATTCGTAAGCGTGTTGAGGAATACCATAAGCACAGGAACGATCAATATGCCTATTATCCAGAAGAAATTGATGCGGTTCGTGAGCTGAAATCTCATGCCCTTGAAGATATCGAATTTCTCCTTTCTAAACTCAGCAACCAGCAATCACGGTAATCCTCCTCGCATACGCTCGGCTCTCAAACCGGGCTTTTTTCTTATCCCTACGCCCCATGACACCTTTATATTTCATCCACCGAGCAAATTGCCATGCAAATTGTTAAGTTTTCACCGCGTCTATAATATTCAATTCGATGTTCGTATTTCCGTTCCAGCGATTTTCCTGAAGGTTTGCAAGCACATCAATACGCTCACCCTCTTTAAAACCATTATGCGATGCCCTGAAAAATATAGCGCCAATCCCCTGCTCTCCGAGCTTCATCTTCACATGCGTCTGGTCCTGCCCGACACGGCGCAACTCCCGAATCAAAACGTTTTTGAGCAAAAAGACCGGCTTCGGATTGCCCTGACCGAACGGCTCAAGTTCTGAAATCGCGGCATAGGTATCGGCGTTAACTTGGGACAGTTCCATCTCCGCATCCGCCTCGACTGGCGTCTCCCGCCGTTCAAATGAGCCCGACTCGATAATTTCTTCAAGCTGTGGCCTCATCGTGATAAGTTTTTCCGGCGGAATCGAAAACCCGCCGGAGTGGGCATGTCCGCCAAAATCGGAGAAAACGTCTTTTGTGCTCCGCATCAACTCGACAACATTCATGCCATCGGGCGCCCTGCATGACCCTTTTACAACAGCGGGCATTTCGGAATACAAAAACACAGGGCATCCGAATTTTTCAAGGAGCCGATTTGCCGCAATTCCCAATACTCCCGCAGGCCATTCGGAAGAGCCCTCAAGAATAAGTTTCGGAGATTCAATTCCGGCAAGCTTCCTTTCCAGTTCCCCGACAATCGCCTCGACCAAAGTCTTGCGCTCCGCATTCTTTTCTTCAAGTCGCTTGGAAAGCCAGTCCGCCTCATACTGGTTTTCGGTCATCAAGAGCTCGAAGGCGATATTTGCGTGATCCATCCGGCTTGCTGCATTGATGCGCGGGGCTATGGTAAAGCCGATTGTCTCCGCGGTGATATTTTCCGGAAGAATATTTTTTGCGCGAAGCATGGCGCGAAGCCCGGGGCGGCGCATTTTTTTCATGACATCGATTCCATATTTCACGAGCACCCTGTTTTCACCCGTCAACGGAACCATATCGGCAACCGTTCCGATGGCAACCGCATCAAGAAGCCATTTTTCCCACCCCGGCACCGTGCCGTATCGTTTTTTCAATAAAACACCTTGGATAAGCTTGAACGCAAGACCCGTCCCGCACAGCACTTTTTCGGGATACGTTTCGTCTTCCTGTTTGTGGTCAACGATCGCATGCGCGTTGGGCCAGCGCGGCGGCACAATATGATGATCCATAACGACAACATCCATGCCGTATTCATTTGCCTTTTCAATTTCATCATAATCGGTAACGCCGCAGTCAACGGTAATAATCAATTTCGCGCCAAGCGCTTTGAACTCATCAATTCGTTTCATGGACAAACCGTAGGATTCAACAAACCGATCGGGAATGAACACGTCGAAATCCGCCTCGACTTTTTTTAAAAATCCGGCAAGTATCGCCGCCCCGTCGATGCCGTCAGCGTCGTAATCCGCAAACACGATTATTTTTTCCCCTGCGTCAACCGCGCGAATCAAACGTCCTGCCGCTTTTTCCATTCCCTTAAATAAGAAGGGGTCATGGACGTGTTTTTCATAATCCGGATTCAGAAATTTTTCGATTTCTTCTGCCGTTTTTAATCCGCGGTTCCACAGAAGTTGCCCGATAAGGCGGTTTGGTGTTATTGGCTGTTTGCTGTTTGTCAACAACACGAAAAACTCCTCCGGGACGGAAGGTTTTACAATCCAGTTTTTACTTGTCCGCCGAAGCCCGTCTGGCGAAGGCGCACTATTGACAGACACCACCATATGATAGTATTCTCATTTAAGAAGATCGTTAAAAAAAAAGAAAATCGAGAAAAATATGACCCCGGCATCTGTTGCTGTGTGGTTTCTTCTCTTGGCAATGTGGAGTATTTATGGCACCACGACTTATAAAATCGTAAGCAAATCAACACCCGCTGGAACTATATACGCGATCATTATGGGAATGTTTTTACTGATACCAACGGTGGCCTGTATTAAATTCTGGCTTACGGGAAATTTTTAACCGGCGCTTCTTTTATAATGAAGCGCATTTTTATTTCCTCTTCAATGCCTCCACCCCCGGCAATTTTTTTCCGGCCAAAAACTCAAGCATTGCCCCTCCCCCGGTCGAGACGTGGTCAAACGCTCCGAGCAAATCGTGCCGTTTTAAAAATGCGATTGTCTCGCCCCCGCCCGTAACCTTATATGCCCGAATTTTTTTCATCTCCTTTACGATTTCAAGAGTGCCCCACGAAAACTTTTCCGCTTCGATGACCCCCAGCGGCCCGTTCCATAAAATCGTCCGTGCGGGCTTCAATACTGCCGCGAAATATTTTCGCGTCTCCACGCCGATATCAACGATATACTCATCAGCCGCAATTGAACCGATCGGTTTCAGGCGCCCGGATGAGCGCGTATCGATTTTTTTTGCAACGATGGCATCGCGGAGGGTAAAAAGTTTCGGGCTTGCGATATTGAAAAGGCGCATAAGTTTCTTTCTGCCGATTTCGTATTTAACCGACTTTCCGATCGAAAACCCCAATCCGTCCAAAATCGTGTTGCCAATCGCCCCTCCCGCAAGCACCCCATCCGCCTCTTTCAAAAATTTTCTTACGAGATCAATTTTTGTCGATGCTTTCGCGCCCCCAAGCAATACGAAAAATGGGCGCCGGTGGCGATACAGTAATTTTTCAAGAGCGGTGATTTCTTTCTCAAGCAGGAGTCCGGCAGAAGAAGGAAGGTGCCGCGGAATCCCGGAAACGGACGCATGGGCCCGATGGGATGCCCCGAAGGCGTCGTTCACAAAAAAATCTCCAAGGGCCGCCAATTTTTTCGCAAAATAAAAATCATTTTTTTCTTCTTCTGGCCAAAAACGGATATTTTCCGTCAGAAAAACTTTTTTGCGGCCGATCATTCCGTCAAACGCGTCCGTACCGAACGGATTGCCAACGAACACGACATCCTGTTTCAAAAGTTTCGATAACCGCCGCGCCACCGGACGCAAGCTCATCGTTTTTACTTTCCTGCCCTCCGGTCGGCCTAAATGGGAAATTAAAACGATATCGCACCCTTTTTTTAAAAGGTATTCGATGGTCGGCAAGGTCTTGCGGATTCTAAAATCATCCATCACTCTGCCGTGCGATATCGGTTCGTTAAAATCAGCGCGAACCAAAACGCGCATACCTTTCTTGAGTTTTGCCCAGTGAAGAGTTTTCAGTTTCATACAGTTTTTATTGTCATTACAATGGAATAATAAAAAGAGAATCGTTGAAAAAATTGCTGCGGTTTTTTCGATTAAACCGACTTTACTATTTTAATAAAATCATCCGCCCGTAAACTCGCCCCACCCACCAGTATTCCTTCCATTCCGCGAATATCTTTTGAAATGAAGGATGCCGCATTTTCCGCATTCACCGACCCGCCATAAATGACACGGATATGCTCCGCGGTTTTTTTCCCAAGGATATCCCGCACAATTTTTCTGATGAAAAGCGCCGCTTTTGCGGCATTATCGGGTGTTTCCGGCCTGCCCGTTCCGATTGCCCACACGGGTTCATAGGCGATTATACCGTTTTTAAAATCTCCTTTTTTCAGACCCTTGAGCGCTGATCGTACCTGATTTTCAACTATGTCCGGTATCTCGCCGGGTATCTCTCGCACCCATTCTCCGACGCACAGAATCGGCACAAGCCCCGCTTTCAGCGCGGTTTTAATTTTGTTATTGATCATTTCATCCGTCTCTCCAAGCCACCTCCTCCGTTCCGAGTGGCCGATAATTACATGGGTCACCCCGAACGACTGAAGCATGCGAGAAGAAATCTCTCCGGTATATGCGCCTTTTTCTTCCCAAAAAATATCTTGGGAGCCCAAGAAAACTTTTTGCGTATGGCGTACGCTTTTTACGTCAGGAAGATGAACAAACGGCGGGCATATAACAACATCTGTTTTTTTAACCCTGCGAATGCCTTTGGTTATAGTATCAAAAAGCCGCCGCGCTTCTTGTGCGGACTGCGGATTCATTTTCCAGTTTGCTATCACGATATTCTTCTTCATGGTTTTTCCCGCAGATCATGTGTGAATCACTTTCCGTACGCATTCTTGACCCTTTTGTGATTATATCACGCGGCTTCGTGCGGATACACAAGAAAGGATTGGCGCATTATTTGTATAATTATCCGCGTATATCAGCTTCTATTTCCAAAATATTTCTTAAAAATTGAAATTATTTCTCCACGATGTTCCTTGTCGCGGAGAATATGAATGACCGGCGGCAGGAAAGATAAGATAATTATTACAATAACCATCGGCACGATATACCGGTCAACGTCGGGGATGACATTGCCCAAAAAATATCCGAGTGACGGCATGCCGACCCCCCAGATCGCCCCGCCGACAACATTATATGAAAGAAACGTCTTATATCGCATCTCGCCCACTCCGGCAAGAATCGGGGCAAACGTGCGGACAATCGGCATAAAACGAGCGAGAATAATTGTCTTGCCCCCATGTTTTTGGTAAAACCGGTTCGCCCGTTCAAGATGGTTTTTGTGAAAAAGAAGGGAGTCTTCCCGCCTGAAAATTTTTGGACCGGTTTTTCTTCCGAATGCGTATCCGAAACTGTCACCGGCCACCGCACCGACGAAACAAAGGAGTGTCAATGGAATAATTTCAAAAAAACCCTGCGAAGCAAGAAAGCCGGCCGTAAAAAGAAGTGAGTCCCCGGGAAGAAAAAAACCGATAAACAATCCGGACTCGGCGAACACAATGCCGAATACACCGAGATATCCTACGGTCTTGATAAGGGTTATGAGATCTATACCGAACAGATGTTCCACTCATAGTTACAACCCGCATCCTGGACATACAATGTTTATTGTGTCACTGGTTGCGGGTTGTCGATTATTGGTTACTGTTTTCGAAGGAAGGCGGCGGCTTTCTCTGGCGCAATCGTCGAAATATCGATTCCGGTGCTTAATTCGAATCCGGCCCAAATCGCGGTTTTCGGCAAAATCTCAAGATGCCAGTGGTAATGCTGGAAGGTTGCCGTATGGACAACGGGAGATGTATGAATGAAAAAATTATATGATGGATTATTCAGTCCCTTATAAAGCTTGCCCAATACCGTTTTTACCGCACGCGCGAGATAGGTAATTTCACTGTTGTGGATTGATCCGAAAGTTGGAAGGTGTTCCTTTGGAAAAATCCTGACTTCAAAGGCGGTACGCGACGCATACGGAACGAACGCGATAAATTTTTCATCCTCGTAAATAACACGGATTCCGTCTTCCAATTCATGTTCGATCATGAGGCAATGAACGCACTTTTTGTGCTTTCGGAAAAAATCTGCCGACCCCTTAATGCTCCTCCCGACATCGGGAGGAATAACGGGTATTGAAATAATTTGCGAATGGGGGTGTGCGATGGATGCGCCCGCTTCAGGCCCGTGATTATGAAATATCGAAACATATTCGACGCAGTCGTCGTCTTTTAATTGGATATACCGGTCGCGATACGCCCGAATGACCATTTCCACTTCATCTTTGCTCATGAGCGCCAACGACTGCTCGTGGCTTCTTGTTACCACTACGTCATGAAAACCGACGCCTTCTTCCCAAAAATACGGACCGGCTCTTCTTCGTACCGCGCATACCCCCCTTCCGAACGCGGGAAACTTATTCGGCACAATCTGCAAAAACCAATCCCTTTTCAAAAAAGAGACGTTTTTATGAGTCGGTTTATGGATATCGCCGTTTTTTAGAGAAACATACAATGCTTCGGGAAGGAGCTTCTCAAACGGACACGATTTTTTTTGTCGTTTCCACCAGTGATCCCCCCTTTTTTTTCCGAAATCATGCGGACGTTTGCCTCTTCCCGTGGCGATCACCACCCAATCGCCGGAGACGATATCAAGACGAAGTTCTGAAATATTTCTCATGACGCCATCAGCAAAACACGAATCAGCCGCGAATGTACGAATACCTATTCGCAGATCGGCAATCAATTTGTGATTTGTTGATTATATTCCATATTTATTTAAAATAATATTCCATCGAATCCTGAATACATCGACAAGAACCTGAATATATGATTTTAACGTAACCGTACTTTCTTCTTCGTGCCTCCAGCGGACGGGAATAATTGCGATAGTATACCCAAGCATTCT
>MHQO01000020.1:3692-12902 GCA_001820675.1 Candidatus Sungbacteria bacterium RIFCSPLOWO2_01_FULL_47_10 | reverse complement strand
AATTTGAATGATAAGATTGCCCGCCTTCCCCGCAAGCCGCCGCACACGTGATTCGGGAACGTCCTGATACGCGCCCTCTGCGTCTTTCGGGTTGCGGGAACTGATCACGACATCCGCCCCTTTTTCAAAATGCGGAATCATTTTGTCGAAGTGGTCAGGACTTGTCGCGTTATCGGCATCCGAAAAAAGCCGGATATCTCCTCGCGCTTCACGCATTCCCGCCTTGACGGCAAATCCCTTTCCAAGACTTGCACATTTCATAACGCGCACGGAAGAAAACCCCGCAGGAAGACGCTCCGCAACCATAATCGTTTTATCTTTCGAATTCGTATCGGCAACAATAAGAATTTCATACCCATCGGAAAAATTTTTTGACTTCAAATATCGGTCAACCTCCCCGACCGATTTTTCAAGAAAATGTTCACCGTTACGAACGGGGATGATCCAGCTAATATACATAAAAAATAAAATTCGAAATTCGAATATCGAAATTTGAAACAATATCAAAATTATAATTCTCAAAATCCAAAACGTGTTTTGAATATTTGAATTTAAAATTTTTGAATTTGTTCAGGATTTCGGATTTCGTGCTTCGGATTTAATTTTATCAAGGTATGACTGCAAAATAATCGCCGCGGCGGCGGAATCAATTTTCTTTTTGTCCGAAGTGCCATAGCGCTCCGCAAGTTTTGTCGTTAAAACCTCATTTTCGAATTCTACGGGTACGTGTATCGCTTCTTTAAGCTTTTCGCCAAAAGCGCGGACGGCCCTTGTCTGCAAAGAATCTTTCCCGCCAAACGGGATCGGAACGCCGACAATGATTTTTTCAATTTGTTTCTCCTTGATGATTTTTCTGATTTCCCTGGAAAAAACTTCGAATTCCTCGGGCAATTCTGCCAACGGAAACGCAATCCGCCCCTCTTCATCGGAAAAAGCGACACCTATTCGCTTGTGGCCATAATCAAGCCCGAGATACCGCATATATCCTCATAATGACATAAATCAAAAAAGAAAAAAAGCGGCCTTGTGCCGCGTAAATAGCTACTATCACCACCTAACCGTAAAAACAGTCTTTAATACATCTGATCCCTCTTCAGGCCATATATGGACACTTTCTGTACCAAAAAATCCGCGTTTTTCTAAAGATTTACATGCCCTAAAGCGAAGCGGCTTAGGCCTTGCATTTCCTGAAATAAATTATGCCTGGTTTTCTAACCGGGTCAACACCTCTGCGCTTTCTTTCGTAATAACGACCGTATGTTCAAAATGGGCGGCAAGCGACCCATCGGCCATGCGGATTGTCCACCCGTCATCATCCGTCTTGATGTTCCAGCCGCCGAGAGACGCCATTGGTTCAACCGCAACGACCTGTCCCTCGACAAGCTTCGGGCCCGTCCCCTTTTTTCCGTAATTCGGGATCATCGGGTCTTCGTGAAGTTCTTTCCCCACACCATGTCCAGCAAGATCACGTATCACGCCGAGGCCGTTTTTCTCAAGACGCTTCTGGATCGCATACCCAAAATCGCCAAGCTTCACGCCCGGCTTCAGCATAAGAATTGCAATATCTAACGATTCTTTTGTCGCACGAATTAATTTCTCCGCCTTCTGAGAAATTTTCCCAACACCGATTGTCACCGCCATGTCCGTAACAAGTCCTTCTGTATTTCTAAATTCTGAATTCTGAATTCTGAATTTTTTACCCGGCCATCTCATCCCAATATCCAGTCCCACCACATCGCCCTCGCAGATGGTTCTTTGATCGCTCGGAATTCCGTGGACGATTTCATCATTTATTGAAACGCACAAACTTCCCGGATACGGCCGGCGCGCTCCGGAAACTTTGTATCCCTTAAATATGGGTTCCCCGCCCTCCGATAAAATCAGGCTTTCCGCAAGCCGGTCAAGTTCCTCTGTTGTAACGCCGTGCCGTGCCGTGTGTACAACGTTTTCAAGAATTTTTGCAAGCCGCTTCCCGCATTCGCGAAGCGTATTCAGTTCATCTTTATTTTTAATAACCAAAATGTATTCAAAGCAACAAAAGACGCAAACGATTACGCAATTTTAAACGCAATTTTTGCGTTTTGTTTTGCGTTACGTCTTGCGTATAATTTTGCTTCTACAACCCAAGTTCTTTCCGAATGTCCTCCGCTACTTTCTTCGGCGGCTGTTCTCCGTCGACATGAATCAATCTGCCTTGTTTTTTATAGTGCCGGATTGCCGGAAGGACATTCGAATAAAAAAATTTCATCCGCTCGCGTATCGCCTCTTTTGTATCGTCAGCCCTTCCGCGTTCAAGAAGGCGTCGTTCCGATTCTTCCCTGCGAATATCCAAAAAAATCGCGGTTGGCAGGGGTTTCCCGTGCCACCGCATCACCTCGTCCAGATGACGGGCCTGCGTTATGTGCCGCGGCGTGCCGTCAAACAACAGTGATTCTTTGTCACGAACGGATTCAAAAAGGACCTTCGTCCATGTGTATAACACGACCCATTCCGGCACAAGCCGGCCCTGCGACAGATACGGCCGAAGAAGTTTTGCGGTTGTTGTGTTTTTTTTCGCAAGCTTCCTCAAAAGCGGTCCGGTACGAATAATTCTTAAGCGCGAAATCGCTTTTTTTAAAAAAAAAGATTGGGTTCCTTTTCCGGAACCGGACAATCCTATCAAAAGCAATACGAATTCTTTTTTTTTGTTATTCACAGTCGTTGCAGTTACGTGAACCTTGGGGCACATGCCGCGAATATAATCATTCATTCGCGATATCCTCTTACAAACGCATGAACGTGGGCAAGATCATTTCATATAATCCGAAGCACGTCTTGCCACCACGTCCGGATGAAGCGCGCCATCCAATGTCATGACCACAATACCCCGACCCTCAAGATACTTCATCGCGGGTTCGGTTTTTTTTCGAAATTCCCGTATGCGTTCTTTGATTATTTCCGATTTATCGAGTGAACGTTTAACCAGTTTTCCTCCGCACAGCGGGCAGTGATTCAAATTTTTTGTTTCCCTGCTCCAGATAATCGGCGTCCTGCAATCCTTGCACACCCTTCGATGGCTATTTCTATGAATTGAAGTTTCCTCGTCGATATCCAGAAAAAAAATGTTGACGGCTTTTTTGCCGACAAGCGACCGAAAAACTTCATAGAGCGTTTTTGATTCGGGAAGGGTGCGCGGGGAACCGCTGAACACAAGGCGCTGGCCGTTATTCAAATATTTTCTCACCCGCTTATTGATGAGCTTTTTTACCCACGAAGGCGTATTCAAAAGCCCCGTATCGAACCTGATGCGTTCCCGCTTAATTACCGCGTTTTTTTCAAGCTCGGGATCATGAACGGTTCGTTCAATTTCCTTGCCCGTATCAAAGTGCTTAAAACCATACCGCTGTGAAAAGAGATCGGCCTGTGTGCCCTTTCCCGATCCCGGAAGGCCGAAAAATATTACTACACGTGGAAGTTTCAATTCAACCTACAACCCACAACCTTCAGCCCGCAACGCACGTTGTTGGCGGTTGGTTTTTGGTTGTTGGTTATTCATATTCGTAGGTAACAATTTGCGACTGAATTTGTTTGAGCGTTTCAAGCACAACGGAAACGACTATCAAGAGCGCGGTACCGCCAAGAGTAAATGCCTGAATTTGGAATGTCGCCGAAACAATGATGGGTAAAACGGCAATTATCCCCAAAAAGAGGGCTCCTACAAGCGTTACCCTGTTTATGATGCGATAGAGAAACTCGGCCGTCTGTCTTCCGGGGCGGATTCCCAATACAAAACCGCCTTGTTTTTGGATGTTGTCCGCAATTGCCTGCGGATCAAACGTAACCGCGGTGTAAAAATAGGTGAAGACAAAAACTAAAACGAAATACGCAATGCCGTATATCCATTGATTATTGAAAAATGTTATAAGAAAATTGGAAAGTGCCCGTATCGAATCGTTCGGCACTCCGGCAAGAAAACTTCCGATAAGTCCGGGGAAAAGAATGATCGATACGGCGAAAATAATCGGAATAACGCCCGCTTGATTCACCCGAAGCGGAAGGTGGGTGGAAACGCCTCCATAGATCCTGTTGCCGCGCACGCGCTTTGCGTATGAAACCGGAATGTTTCTTTGGGCTTCCGTGATATACACAACCGCCGCGATGACGATAAGCGCAATAGCCATAAAAATAAGATACGACGGAAGCTGGTCTGCGGTAAACGAAAAGAGCGCTTGTCCAATGTCAACCGGAAGCCGGGAGACAATACCCGCAAAAATCATAAGAGAGATGCCGTTTCCGACCCCTTTCTCGCTGATAAGTTCGCCAAGCCACATCAAAAAAACCGTGCCGCCGGTCACCACGATCATGTTGGTAAAAAAACCGAACCATGAAAGGCCGGGCAATATCCCCTGCCGTGAAAGAATGATCAGAAGGCCGTACGCCTGCAGAAGCCCCAGCGGGACAGTAAGAAGTCGGGAATATTGATTGAATTTCTGGCGGCCCGCCTCGCCTTCTTCCTGATACATCTCCTTAAGCTTCGGGAAAATCATGGTCAGAAGCTGCATGATAATGGATGCGGTAATATACGGGCCCACACCAAGCATTGCGATTGATAAGTTATCGAGAACCCCGCCGGAAAAGATGTTCAGAAGACCGAAAAATTGATTTCCGGACAAAAAATCACGCAACGCAAGCTTGTCGACCCCGGGAACGGGAATCGCGGCCGCAACCCGAAATATCGCAAGCATGGCAAGCACGAAAAGAATCTTCTTGCGAAGATCGGGGATTTTAAAAATTCGGACAAGTCGTTGGAACATATGAAGGCGTCGAGACGGACGCACACATGCGTCAGTTTCCAGATGATTATGTCTTTTGTAACTTCAATTTCTTGGTCATCGCCATCCTCTTATCAATAATGTCCATCTTTCTTAAGAACTCTTCTTCAAGGTCAATCCCGAGCGTGTTTCCGACAGATACCGCGACGTTTATGACATCAACAAACTCTTCGGATATAGCACGCAGATTGTTTCTTCTATTCCCCCTGATTTCATTCCTACACGCTTTCATAAGCTCACCAACCTCTTCGGATAACAGAACGAGCCTCTGGCAAAGCGTTTCTTTGTCAAAACCGCGCCTCTTATTCCTGAACGCAACGTACGTCTGAATGTGTCTAATGGACCTCTTTTTAAACTTCATGTTCATGGCCTTCTTAATGCTCTTTCCACACCATCCCATTATTTCACAAAATTGCTCTTTTCGCGCGCAGACGCAGAAAACTCTACATCTTTAAATACAAGTTTCTTCTTCAACTCTCCGTCTCCGAGTATTTTCACCGCCGGCAGTCTTCCTTTCGTTTTTGCGATAAGACCTTTTGCCGCAAGCGTTTCCGGCGTCACCGAATCTCCCTCGGAAAAATGTTCGTTGATCGCGTCCAAATTTATAACTGAAGGTTTTGGGCGGAACGATTTAAATTTGAATCCCCGCCGTTTGGGAATTTTTTTCAGAATATCACGAAGTGCCGGGCGGATTTTATGGCCCGCTCTCGCTTTCTGGCCCTTGGTTCCTCTGCCCGACGTGGTGCCGCGTTTTCCCCCGCGGCCTATCCTGCGGCCTTTTCGGAATTTTGTTTTTGGTTGTAGGTGGTGCAGCTGCATATTAAACTTTTAATTTCTTCAGTGCTTCAATAGTTGCCATCGCGTTATTCAGCTTATTCGTCGAACGGGACAAAATTTTGGATGACATATTCTGAATCCCCGCCAGATCCGCAACCGCCCGCACCGACCCCCCCGCAATGATCCCCGCGCCAACAGCCGCCGGCATAAGTTTCACGCGAGCCGCCGAATATTTTGCCGCCACTTCATACGGAATGGAGCCTCTCTTTGATATCGGTACCACAATCAGGTTTTTCCTTCCTTGATGAGCGGCTTTCTCAACCGCCGTGGAAACATCGGGCCCCTTTGCGACACCGACCCCGACTTTGCCTTTTTTGTTTCCGACGACTACCGTTGCCCGGAAACTAAAACGACGGCCCCCCGCAACGACGCGCGCCACCCTCCTGATATCCAGGACTTTTTGGTCATATTCGCTTTTTTCTTTCTTCATTGGTCGAGCCATATGTTTTCGCATTAAAATTTCAAACCTGCTTTTCTCGCGCCTTCCGCAACTTTTTTTATATTGCCGTGATATTTGTATCCTCCGCGGTCAAACACCGCCTCGCGGATTCCCATTTTTACTGCCTTCTCCGCCAAATTCACCCCGACCGACTCCGGCGAAATACCGGCTTTTTTCTTTCCTTTGCTCCGCACATCCGGGGGGTGATTCGAAGAACTAACAAGGGTTTTGTGCGAACCATCGTCGATCAGTTGCGCATACACATATCTATTTGATCGAAATACCGAAAAACGAGGCCGTTTTGCGGAACCGCTGACCCGTGCGCGCACCCTTTTGTGCCTCCTCATGCGTTTGTCCCGTTTTGATTTGAAAGAATTCAATGGTTCAGAGTTTTGGTTTTTGGGTTTAGGGTATGTACGATACGCTAAACGCAAATCGCCAAAGGCTTCTTTTAGGCGGCGGATGCAATCGCTTTCTTCCCGGCTTTTCTACGAATGATTTCGCCTTCGTATCGTATTCCTTTGCCCTTATATGGCTCAGGCGGTTTTAATTTCTGAATACGCGCGGCAGTATCCCCCACCGCCTCCGTATCGCTTCCGGATACGGTGATGACATTCTTCTCCGCTTTAAGCTGAACCCCTGCGGGTGCGGAAAATTTCACCGGGTGCGAGAGACCGAGAGAAAACACCAGCCCCGCGCCGTCCTGCTGAACTTTAAATCCCACCCCCTCTATTTCGAGTTTCTTTTCAAATCCTTTCGTTACTCCGTCAACCATATTCTGAATCAATGCACGGTATAAACCCCACAGCGCGGGCGATCGTTTGTTGTGTTTGACAATGGCAACGACTGCTTCGTGCGGCCCAATCGTAAGTTCGACTTCCGCGACGAGCGGCCGGCTCAATTCACCCTTCGGTCCTCGCACTACGACAACATTCCCGTTTTTCGAAACGGTAACGCCGGGAGGAATTTGGATTGGTTTTTTCCCTATTCTGCTCATGGTATAGAAGCAAAGACAGACGCAAACGATTACGCAACGATAAACGCAACAATAGCGTATAATCTTGCATAATATTCTTGCGTTTAAGTTTGCTTCTGCGCTTTACCACACTTCCGCCATGACCTCTCCTCCGATCCCCAATTTCTTTGCATCCGTATTTGTCATGATGCCTTGCGGAGTTGATATAATCGCATATCCATGCCCGTGCCGCACCGAATATAACTCATGCTTTCCCACGTATACCCGCCTGGATGGTTTTGATATCCGCCGAATTTCTTCTATGGCCGGCTGTTTTTCTTTATACAAAAGCGTAAGTTCGAGAAATTTTCTGTTCTTCTTTCCCTTTTTTTCAAAGTCTTCGATGAATTTGTTCTTTTTTAAAAGGGAAACAATCTCATTATTTATTCTTGAATAAGAAACTGCGGCGGTTTTGTGTCCCGCACGATAGGCGTTTCGTATGTGAGTTAGCATGTTTCCGATTGGGTCCATAGCGTACCGTTGAATAAAGATTTATTGTCACCAGCTTGATTTTGTCACTCCCGGTATCTCTCCCCGGTTCGCGAGTTCGCGAAAACATATCCGGCACAGATCAAAATCTCCGATATATCCTCTCTTGCGACCGCACCGAAAACAACGCCGCACAATGCGTGATTTGAACTTGGGTCTTTTTATTGAACGCGCTATTACGGATTGCTTCGCCATATCACAGATAAACACAGACATGCAACAGATTTGCGCGTATCACAGATTACGATCGCTTTCATATCTGTGATCCGTGAATATCTGTCATGGATCTATGCAAATCAGTGGTTAATTTTAATCGGAAACCCCATCATCCTTAAAAGTTCGATGCCTTCTTCTCTTTTCTTCGCGTTCGTCACAACCGTTACCTCAAACCCGAACAAAAAACGGTAGTCCTCCCCGATGATCTCTGGAAATACAATATGCTCTTTCAGGCCGAGTGTCAAATTACCGGCATGATCAAACGATTTCGGATCGATTCCCCGAAAATCGCGCTCACGAGGCAACGCCGAATGGATAAGTCGCTCGACAAAATCATACATGCGCCTTCCCCGAAGCGTTACGGCATACCCCACAAGCTGGCCAATACGCGTCTTGAACGAAGAAATGGCAACCCGCGCGGAGCGAGGTGACGGTTTCTGGCCCGCAACAAGCGTAAGCATTTTTACGACCTCTTCCAGTTGTTTTTCGTCCTTTACGCGGCCAACGCCCGTATTGATCACGACCTTAACAACCTTCGGCACGCGCATAAGGTTTTTCCAGCCGAATTGTTTCATCATCTTCGGCACAACTTCTTTCTTGTATTTTTCCTGAAGATTTGACATGTTTGTTTTTCTTTGCTATAATCCTTGCACAGAACACTGGAGCGGCAACGGAGGAATTCATGCAAACCCTTCTGTTCGTTTACAATGCATTACCTTTCTTGGCTTGGATTCTTGTTGGCTCTATTATTTATCTCAATCTTGGATGGCGAATCGGAGAATGGACGCTGGGATTGGATGAAGATAACCAGGTTTTTATGTATATATCGCCTGCAAAATTATTGCTCGCTCCTGCAAGCATGGTTTATTTTATGCTTCGGCCCGCACATGATGAAGAAGGGGTTGAAAGATGGGACACCAGCTTTAAAATTGTTATGACTTTTTTCGGTTTACCGCTTATGATTCTCGGCGTTCTCGCGATTGCTATCGGTGTGGTGTTGTGGCTTATTACATTCGGACGACTAAAAGCTTGGAATTTGCTGAATTAAATCTCTCCGCCGCATTTTTTGCAGATGCGGCTTTTGTTTTCCGCTTCTGTCTTATATCCGATTCGCGCAGCCGCACCGCATTTCGGACAAACCGCCATCACATTCGATACGTGCGTTGGCGCCGGGAGATTGATAATCTCGCCTTTCTGTCCCTGTTTTTTCGGCCTTCGGTGTTTTTTTCTCACGTTGACCCCTTCCGCCAAAATGCGGTCCTCTTCCGAAAAAATCTTAATAACCTTGCCGGTCTTCCCGCGGTCTTTTCCGGAAATCACTTTAATGGTGTCGCCTTTTTTTATCTTCATCGCTCATCTGCGCGAATATGGCCACGAATTTCACGAATATTTATTCGCGATTC
>MHQO01000020.1:3489-3658 GCA_001820675.1 Candidatus Sungbacteria bacterium RIFCSPLOWO2_01_FULL_47_10 | reverse complement strand
GCCGTCTTTTGCCTTCTCGACAAGAACCGCCGCATTGTCGTCAAAACGTATATACGAACCATCCTGCCGCCTCACGGGTTGACGCCCGCGAACAATCACCGCCCGCACGACCTCTTTCTTTTTTACCATCTTTCTCGGCTCGGCGATTTTTACCGAAGCAACCACCACA
>MHQO01000020.1:1288-3471 GCA_001820675.1 Candidatus Sungbacteria bacterium RIFCSPLOWO2_01_FULL_47_10 | reverse complement strand
CGCCTTCTCGATCCGCCCAATACTTTAATAACCTGGATAATTTTTGCTCCGGAGTTATCGGCAACTTTTAACATTGAACGCATTTGAATCATGGATATATCAGCGAATTACGGATAAAACTCGAATATACGAATTCGTATATTCGTACGGGATTCGTTATTCGTTGATACCAGAACCTTCATCGCTTTCAACCGCTTCTTCTGCCACCTGTCTTTTCACCAATTCTACTACCCTCCAGCGCTTATCCTTCGACATCGGCCGCATTTCCTGAATCATGACTACATCACCCGTTTTGTATTCACTTTTTTCATCGTGCGCTTTGTATTTCTCCGATACCCGGTAATATTTTCGATATTTCGGATGCAATTTTAAACTGTCAACGCGCACAACGACGGTTTTCATCATTTTATCGGACACGATTGTTCCTTTTAATTTTCTCATGATATCGCTTATGTGCGCGAATGTGGCCACACATTTCACAAAAATGCTTTCGTGATATTCGTGCTCAAATCCGCGCGGGTTCGCGAAGTAGTGTTAAAATCCTCGCAATATCCTTTTTCACGCCCGACATCTCTTTCACGTTTTTTACCTTCCCCTGAGACGATAAAAACGTCAACTCTTCAAGGCGCTTGCGTCTTTCCAAGAGCATGTCATCAAGTTCTTCTCTCGGCTTTTGTTTTAACTCGATTGCTTTCATGGTTTTACAAATTACGAATTTTTATGAATTTACTAATTTCTTATTCGTTTCTATTGAAAAAGTCTTTATTTTTCGAGCGAAGCCGCAACGAAATTATATCGTCTCGGCACGGTTCGAAGAATAACTATTTTAACAGGAACGTATTACGGATTATTCGCATATTCGTACTGATTCGTAATTCGTAAAGATCATTTCTTAACAAACCTCGTCCTGATCGGCAGCTTATGCCCGGCAAGCCGCATCGCCTCTTTCGCAACCTCCTCCGAAATCCCGTCCATCTCAAAAAGGATTCTGCCGGGCCTTACCGGAAAAACATAATGATCGACCGACCCCTTCCCTCCGCCCAGCGTTACTTCCGGCGGTTTTTTTGTCACCGGTTTGTCGGGAAAAATACGAATCCATACCTTGCCGCCTCGTTCGATATATCGCGTCATGGCCTTTCGTGCGGCTTCGATCTGGCGGGCGGTAATCCACTTCGTTCCTTCCGACTTCAAGCCGAAAGCGCCAAACGCAAGCTCGGTCCCGCGCGTCTCGTTGCCGAATTTGGGGCGTTTCTGCCATTTTCTATGTTTTACTTTTTTTGGCTGTAACAATGTCTTTGAATGTCGAATGTGGAATGTAGTAAAAACTACTACCTTCTACTTTCTACCTTCTACTTTCTCAAATACATCACCCTTATATATCCATACCTTCACTCCGATAATGCCGTATTTGGTTAATGCTTCCCGCTGTCCGAAATCAAGATCCGCGCGGATCGTCTGCAGGGGAATCCTTCCGCTCTTGAGCCACTCATACCGCGCCATTTCAGAACCGTCAAGCCGCCCCGAAATGGAAATTTTAACGCCTTTCACCTCTTTTTGGCTTGATACTTTTTCCAGCGCCTGTTTCATCGCTCTCCGGAATGGAATTCGTTTTTCCAGTTCATCAGCAATATTTTGCGCCATAACCGCGGCATTGGTATTCGGAGATTTAATATCCTCAATGGTGATTTTTATTTCGCGCTTCGGAAGACTCGGGCGCCGCCGGAGAGGAATTGTTTTCCAAATACTGATTATTTTTTTCTCAATTTCTTTTTTAAGTTTCTGCGATCCCTCACCGCCTCTTCCGATCAAAATTCCCGGCCGCGCAGTTCGAATGATAATATTCATCACGTTCGGAGACCGTTCGATGTTTATATCGGAAACGTGCGATGTTTTCAGCTTTTTCATGAGCCATTCCCGAATTCCCGTATCTTCACGAAGATACTCCTGATAATTTTTCATGCTAAACCACCGCGATTTCCAATTCGTGGTCTGTCCGATTCTAAAAATAAATGGATGAACTTTATGGGTCATAGAATTCAAATCGCCTTCCTTTGAAACATTTTTCTTACAAATCCTGCGGGTCTATGCGCGTGTTTCCTTCCTTCCGGTTTTACCCGCCATTGTTGCTGGTCGGCCCCTCCCCCCTTTGTCTCCTTCCCCGTTCCATCCCCGCCTCCGGCCTC
>MHQO01000020.1:0-1270 GCA_001820675.1 Candidatus Sungbacteria bacterium RIFCSPLOWO2_01_FULL_47_10 | reverse complement strand
CCCGAACGACCGCTTTTCAACCCGGGCACCTTCTCGCACGCCAAGAATAAGATGTATGTGGCTCGTCCGCTTCAAAATCTGGGATGCCCTTCCGAACGCCCTTGGACGCATACGTTTCAAAACCGGTCCGCCGTCAACCGTTATTCGTTTAATAAACAGATCATCTTTCTTGACGTTAAAATTATATTCGGCATTCACCATTGCGGACTTCAAAAGTTTCAGAAGTGGAATGCCGGCTCTTTTGGGAAGATGCTTCAGATTATTTTCCGCCCGCAGTGCGAGCATTCCCTTCATGGAATTCGCAACAAGCCGCACTTTTCGCGGCGACATCCGTAAGTAATGTAGTGATGCCTTGATTTCCATCTCTATCCTCGAATTACGAATGTCGTCGAATTAAAAATAGTACCGTTATCGTGTCCACAATTCGAAAAAATTCATAATTCGCAGAAACTATGTTTTTGTTTTTTCCGCTTCGGCCGCTTTCTGTTCCTGTTCTTTCTGCATCCTGCCGCCGTGGCGTAAAAATTTGCGTGTAGGAGAAAATTCTCCCAACTTATGCCCGACCATTTCTTCCTTGACATTCACATTGATAAACGACCGGCCGTTGTGAACTCCGAATGTAAATCCTACCATTTCAGGAATAATCGTTGAGTTGCGCGCCCATGTCTTGATAACCGTCGGATCTCCAACGCGAAGCCGCCCGAGTTTTTTCAGGATTGACGGATGAATATATGGGCCTTTTTTCAGACTTCGAGGCATCGCTTTACAGATCAACACAGATAGAAAACAGATTCGCACACATCACCGATAATCAATGAAAATGTGATTTGTGAAAATTTGAACTAAACTGTGAAAATCTGTTTATTTTGTTCTTCTGTGCAAAATAAACTTATTCGACTTCTTATTGTGCTTCCTTGTTTTCACTCCCCGCGCCGTTTTTCCCCATGGGGTTTTTGGGCGCCGCAATCCAAGCTGTGTTTTTCCCTCGCCGCCGCCATGGGCATGATCCCTCGGATTCATGACGGAGCCGCGGACCGTCGGCCGAATCCCGCGATGCCTGTTCCTTCCCGCCTTGCCGACCGTCATGAAGGAGTGTTCGGGGTTCGATACCGCGCCGATGGATGCCCAGCTTGTGGTTGAAACCTTGCGAATCTCTCCCGACGGAAGTTTTATGTTTGTATATTCTCCTTCGTGTGCAAGGACCTCCGCGCCGATTCCCGCAGATCGCGCAAGCGCCGCGCCCCTTCCCGGATGCAGTTCCACATTATAT
>MHQO01000019.1:3917-5318 GCA_001820675.1 Candidatus Sungbacteria bacterium RIFCSPLOWO2_01_FULL_47_10 | reverse complement strand
GTCTTAAACTGGTGGGAAATAATCGATGTCGTTTCCATCGGGTCGGGGCTTTTTTTTAATTTCCTCTCCGTATGTACTTTTTTTTGTCTTTTTGGTTTTTTCATAAAAATAATTTTTCCAATGCAGATGAGTCCGGGATACGTGCCTAAACGGTCGCGGAATCACATGCATATGCTTTTCGCCGTATTGAAAATATTTCTCATGTCTGTGATTACTCGCGTGTTACCCGAATCACTTCTTCGAGGGTTGTTGCGCCGCGAATAACCTTATCAATGCCGTCTTCGAGCATTGTTGTCATTTTCTCCTCTCGCGCCAACTCCAGAATCTCATTGCTTGACGACCTTTTCATAATACTTTTTTTTATCTGTTCCGTCATCTCCAAAACCTCAAATATTCCGATTCGACCGGAAAAACCGGTTGAACCGCACACGCTGCAGCCCTTTCCGCGATACAGCCGGAGCATCTCATAGCCTCCGTATCCTTTCCGGCCAAGCATTTCGCGAATCCTCGGCTCCTCGTCGATAAGCAGGCGTTCGTCGTTCGATAACTGATGCGACTCAAGGCAGTTCTGGCAAATTTTGCGCACGAGCCTCTGGGCGATCGCCACATTTACGGTTGATGCAATCAAAAAAGGTTCGATTCCCATATCAAGAAGCCGGGGAAGCGTTGTGGCCGCGTCATTGGCGTGAAGAGTTGATAATACAAGATGTCCAGTCATTGCGGAATTCACCGCGATACCGGCTGTTTCTTCATCGCGAATTTCCCCTACCATGATAATATCGGGGTCCTGGCGCACGATCGCGCGGAGACCAGACGCGAACGTCAAATTCGTCTGGGGATTAACCTGAATTTGGCTTATGCCGTCAATATAATATTCGACCGGGTCCTCGATTGTTGAAATATGCACCTCTTTTGAATTTAAGATTTTCAAAAACGAATACACCGTTGTCGTTTTGCCACTGCCGGTCGGTCCCGTTACGAGAATCATGCCGTGCGGATTTCGGATTGCGCGTTTTACTTTTTCAAAATCGTGATCGGAAAGCCCGAGATCGGAGAGGCTCAACTGGCGCACGCGCGAAGAAAGAAGCCGCATGACGACGTTTTCGCCTTCCGTCACCGGAACGATCGATACCCTGACATCCGATACTTCTTCCCCCAGCTCGTAGCGAAATTTTCCGTCCTGTGCCGAACGCTGTTCATCGGTTCGCAGGCGCGAAAGAATTTTAATCCGCGTGACAATCGGAACATGAAATTCTTTCGGAACCTCTAACACGTCATGCATGATGCCGTCAACCCGAAAACGAACGACAACCTTTTTTTGCCTCGGCTCGATATGAATATCGGATGCCTTGCTTTGATACCCGTATTTAATCAAGAGATCGGTAATTCTGACAATCATCT
>MHQO01000019.1:1858-3878 GCA_001820675.1 Candidatus Sungbacteria bacterium RIFCSPLOWO2_01_FULL_47_10 | reverse complement strand
GCGGCGCGAAGACCCGACTCGGTCATATAATACGGAACCACTTTTGCTCCAAAACGCTTCTCAAGGTTGTCGCGGATTTCAAGGTCGTTCGGGTCTGTCATTCCAACTCGTATCCCTTCCTCATTTTTTTCAAATGCGATGACTCCGCGGGAACGCGCCACGAGCTCGGGAATCGTCATGAATACCGGTTCATCTACTTTTTCTTTCTCCGGATTGATGAATGGAAACCCGAAATATGCCGAGATAATCTGGCCTAGCTGGTCATCGCGAATAAGCCCTTTGTCTATCAGCAGATTCTGCAAACTTTCTTCTCCCAATTTCGCCTCCTCAACGGCCGCGTCAAATCCGTTTTTATCAACAAGAGAGGAATCAACAAGCAATTCTCTCAATTTTTCCCCCGATAAAATCATATATATAGTATAATAAATTTTGCGCCGAGATACACGGGCGGGTTATAAACACATCTGACAATTACGAGGTATAAAAAAAAGCAAAGACATTTGCTTTTTCCTCGCGGTTCGAATCCTCCCTAAAAAATAGGTATGCCGTTTTCGGCAGTATAATGCGCAGGGAGGGATTCGAACCCCCGTAGCCCAAAGGGCGCCTGGTCTACAGCCAGGTGCAATTGACCGCTCTGCCACCTGCGCATATCGCAACGACTGATTGGAATCCGGGACCAAAAAATGAATTTCATGCCATGGCCGATTCTTCTTTGCTGGAAAATTATTATCCGGTCTGTCTCGTTATATGCACTACAGAGCCGACGACCGGATCTGAACTGACGACCTGTTGTGTATCCCGATGTTTACAAAATTTTGCCAAAGCCATCTCCCGGATTCGAACCGGGGACCTATGTACCCCGTTAGAAGTGCCGATAAGCCGAGGGCGAGATTCGAACTCGCGACCTACTGTTTACAAAACAGTTGCTCTGCCGCTGAGCTACCTCGGCACTTCTATCGGGGCTGTACAAAACATTGAATGCAATCCCGTTGCATTCATCCTCTACCGCTGAGCTAAATGGCAAAATCTTGTTTAAACATCGCGGACTCCCGATTTTATATCTGCGGTGAATACATTCCTGCGCTCACACCCCATGCGGCAAATCTATGATGACATACCGAACCGTATTCTTGTGTATTACCGGCTCACTCAGGCAGTTTCCGCCTGTATTTTTTATCTTTCTTTGTGTGCATAAGGTCGCGTTGAACTGATTGAGACGGGCCGTGTTGAACCTGATGATCCGGGCCCGCAACAATGCCGCTTCGCTCCTCCAAATACTCACGCTGTGCCCGCGGAACGCGCAGGAACTGTTTTCTCCTCTGCACGTTTTTGAGAATCAGAAATGAAATACGCTCACACCTCAAAAAGATGATTCGAATCTTCCAAAAAAACCATTCGAAAAAACTAAGCGCCGGAATTTCAAATTTTCGCTCAATGAAATATGACTTCAAACGCTCAAAATAGACCTTCGCTTTGGATGGCCGCACCACAAAACTTTCATTGATGATGTTTTCAGGAACAGCAAGGAGAAACGGGACTTTTCGAGAAATAATGTATGCGATGCCCCCGAAACTCAAAACCGAAATTGAGAGTAAAATAATGTCAGACATATTCGTGATTACTCTATAACTCGAAACGGACGAATCGCCCTACCTGTATATTCTCTCCGAATTTTCCAATCGCCTCGTTTATGACTTCACGGACGGTTTTATCCTGATCCTTGATATACGGCTGTTCGAGGAGCGATACTGCCCCGAAATGAGACGCAAGCTTGCCGTCAATAATTTCACGCATAATTTTTTCGGGTTTTCCCAGTCGCTGCACTTCTTCCTCAAACCTCGCCCTCTCGGCATTCACTATTTCATCAGGAACTGAATCACGCGAAAGATATTGGGGCCCTAAAGCCGCAATGTGCAGTGCAAGGCCGTGGGCAAGCATTACAAATTCCGGGTTTCTTGCAACAAAGTCGGTCTCCGAAAAAAGCTCAACTAATACCCCGATTCTTTTGTCGGAATGAATA
>MHQO01000019.1:0-1804 GCA_001820675.1 Candidatus Sungbacteria bacterium RIFCSPLOWO2_01_FULL_47_10 | reverse complement strand
TTCAAGGGCCTTTTTGCATTCATTGATGGAAGCGCCTGTTTTATCCCTTAAATTTTTTATGAGCTCTGCGGTTACCATCGTTAAGAATTAATTATTGGTTTCGTCCTTCTTCTGCACATTCCTCTTCCCTTCCTGTACGGCTTCCATCGCCCTTCCAACCATATATCGGATTGCGGACAGCGCATCGTCGTTCGACGGAATAGGATATTGAACCAGCCCCGGGTTTGTATTGGTATCGGAAAGAGCAACAACAGGAATCTTCATCCGCCGCGCCTCGCGAACCGCAAGGTCGTCCTGAATCGTGTTTATGATAAAAAGAATGTCGGGTAATTTTTTGAGCAAACGTATTCCTCCAAAATTCTGTTTAAGACGCATAATTTCCTCATCCTTTATCATTCGTTCCTTTTTTGTATATTTTTCAAAATCACCAGACCTTTTTTCCCGCTCAAGCGTCTCCAATGACTCGATTTGTTTCGATATAACCTTAAAATTCGTGAGGGTTCCGCCGATCCACCGCAAAGAAACATATGGCATTCCGGTCTCTGTGGCGACCTCTTCAAGAATTTTTCGTGCGGCAGGATGCGTCCCCACGAAAAGAATTGTTTTTCCTTGTTCTGCGGCCGTCCGGATGACGTTCAGGGCGGGTACAAGCATTTCTTTTGTTTTAACAAGATCCAGGATTTCGGTGTTGTTTCGAATACCAAAAATATACGGACTCATCGCAGGATTCCGTTTTGTGCGTGAGTGGCCAATATGCACCCCCGCCCCGATCATGTCCTCGATTTCCGTATCCTCCAAAATTTGCATGCCAACGGCATTTTTTTGATTATCTATGGTGACTTCTGTCATACCTTGAATAGGGTACCATACGGAAAAAATATTGCAATACCTTGCCAAAAAAAAAGCAATTTGTTATAGTACCCCCTGTGTGACTTGTTCGTCTAATGTATAAATCATCAATAAAATTGACATTTTTATGAAAAAAGGTATCCACCCAACATATTATCCGGACGCAAAAATCACATGCGCCTGCGGCAACACAAAAACGGTCGGTTCAACCAAAGAAAAGATTGAGGTAGAAATCTGCTCCTCGTGCCACCCGTTTTATACCGGGAAAGAAAAACTGGTCGATACTGCCGGCCGCATTGAGAAATTCAAAAGACGGCTTGCCAAGAAAAAAGTGTAGAAGCAAAATCATGCGCCACGGAGAACGCAACAGAAAACGCAACAATTGCGTCTAATTTTGCGTCATTCAGTGGCGTTTAAAATTGCTTCTACTTACAATGGAGCAGGAAATAGAAAAATTAAAAAATGAATACGCCGGTCTGCAAAAACTGCTCGCCAGCCCCGAGGTGATTTCGGATTATAAAAAATTTCAAGAAACGGCAAAACGCGTATCGGTGATTGAAAAAATCCTTACCGCCGAACAGGATGTTGAAAAACTGCGGCATGAAATCAAGGAACTTCGCGAAATCTCCCAATTGAATGATATCGACCTCGCCGCAATGGCAAACGAGGACCTCGTCAAAAAAGAAAAAGAGCTCAAAAAAAAAGACGCTATTCTCAAAAAAATGAACGAGCCGGAATCGGAACGCGAAAACGCAGGGACTGTTATTATGGAAATCCGGGCAGGTGCCGGCGGGCAGGAAGCATCTCTTTTTGCCGGAGAACTTTTTTTAATGTACAAACGGTTTTCGGAGAAAAACGGTTGGCGGACGGCGGTTCTTGACTCGAATCAAACGGATCTCGGAGGATATAAGGAAATCGTCTTTGAAGTTGGGGGTGAAGAAGCATATAGGAAACT
>MHQO01000018.1:8588-11615 GCA_001820675.1 Candidatus Sungbacteria bacterium RIFCSPLOWO2_01_FULL_47_10 | reverse complement strand
TTAAGAGAAAAAACAGCGGCATGAACATCCACCGCGACGCCAAGTCCCAAAAAAAATAAAATAAAAAAAAGAGTTTTTATGATTTTGTCGCTCATATTCACATTCATACCGGGCCGTATCCGAATTCGTACGACGACGGTTCGCTATCGCGACACATCAGACTCCTCCTCGTTCTTCATCTGCAAATTTCTTTTTCTTTTACGAATGTATAGTACTCCGGCCGCAAGGAGAATTCCTACCGCAACCGCAGTAAATTGCATTCGCCCGAATTTCGAACCCTGCGGTGCCTCTTTCATCATAAACCCTTCGGGAATAAATTCAACTATCCGCTCGTTTCCCGCCTTATCAACCGCCTTGACGCGAACCAGTGATTTTTTTTCCTGGTCTTCCAAAAGATATGGGCTCTCCCGAACCTTCCACTTCGCGGCCTCATTCCACCCCGGCCGCATTCCGTACTCATCCATTTCCAATACTTCAAACCGGTCAATACCGGATTGTTTGTCCGTGGTTGAAAAAACGAGAAAAAATTTTCCATTGAATACCGATGCATCTTTCGTTATCTCGACCGTAAAGGGTTCCGGTAACGTCGTGTCGTCATCAAGAATTTTTCCCCATTCGTCTACTGATCCTCGCGTACTTGATTCAACGATGCCGAATTCGGCATTTTCGACCGCAAGGCGCGCTTCCGTCCCCATGCCGTCGGCAAGAAGCACTCTCGCCCCGGGTAAAAATTCAAGGCGCGCTACCGGGGACGATTTTTTTCCGACCGAAAAGCCGGATACCCGAAAAATAATCCTTCCGAGAATACCCCCCTTTCCCGTGTCCCCGGATATTTTTCCGCAATATCCTCCGGGAATGCCGCCAGAAAAATGAAATGAATCTTCATCGAATTTTAACACCGGCGCCTCAACCCAAAGCGACAGAATCGATTCTCCCCTGCTGAAATCAACCGCGCGCAATGCGCTGTCGGGATAGGCAACGCCCGCCTCAATCGCATTGATGCATTCTCCTTCGGAGTCGATACCGATATCAACCGCGAACTGGTCTCCGAATTGGCGCGTTCCGGTCGCGGGAGAAAAGAAAAGACGCGTGGCGTCCGCCTGCCTAACCAATAAAAGAAATGCGGTAATACATACGGCGGCACATATGCGTCCGATTTTTATTTGTAATTTTATTTTTTGCATTTGCGATTATTTTATCCTGTCCAGCATGAAAGCATGATTGAAAAATCTGTCAGTCCGACTTTTCCGTCGATATTGATGTCGGCATCCCCGTTCGAGCTCCCCCAATAGAACACGAGAATTGAAAAATCGACCAAACTCACTCTCCCATCTTTGTTGATATCGGACCTTCCGCAAAAGTCCGCGGGCTGAATATCGCGCTCGCCGACAAAAAAAGCAACCGTCTGTGAAAAACCGCTTTTGACGACGTTTCCGGAAACGATCGCCTCGAACATCGCTTTTGCGGTATGAAAATCATCCCCCTCAAGAACGGAGGTGTCGAATGGAATTCCCCATTTTCCTCCGGTATCGCTCTCTGACTTTTCTATAACTTCGTGCTCGGAGGCGACGTGAGTGAATACCTCAACCGATGGAACTGTTTGGCCGAAAATATTCACAATCTCGCCCCGCTTCATTTTTCTTTTATCGATATCGATAGTAGGTGGAAGATACGCTCCCGATACGGTGGTAACCGCATTCGGAACTACAGTAAACGTCATGGTGAACGCGATGGAACGAAGCCCGATCTGATCCTGGGCCCAAAAACTGAATGTGACGACTCCGGGGGTTACGTTCGTCGTCGAAAAAAGAAAATCGCCCTTTGAATCGGCTTTCACGACGCCAACCACCTCGCCATCCTTAAGAACGTTCACATCGGACGACGGATATGCTTTTCCGATAATGGTGACCTTTGTCGGAGTCGGCGCGATCCCGCTTCCCGGACTGAATCCGGGGGGCTTTGAGGGCTGCGGCTCCGGCGGCGGAACAGCCTCCGCAACACAGACATCGCTGCAAAAATCCCCCGACGCATTGTTTCCGTCATCGCACGATTCTGCGAAGGACGCCTGTAAAATCGAATCTCCGCAATACGGACCGTATGCCGAACACCCGGGAGCGCACTGGCGCGTCGCTATCGAAGAAGCATATGAACCGAGATTTGTTATATCATCGCAGGTTTCGACCGATTCAACTATTCCATTGCCGCAAATCGTGATGGTAAGGGTGGTTGTTGCGGTTTCGGCACTCACTCCTGCCGGAAAAGATACGAGATATGAAGCAAAAAGGACAGCAACTCCAAAAAAACCCCAAAAAACAAAAATGGTAATCGGATATGTCAATTTTTCTCGCATGCGCCATGACATTAATTCCTTCTTCTTCTCCTTATCATTCTCCTCATGATCTTCCAGAATATATATAGTACCATCAGCCCGAGGAATATCGCGCCTGCCATGATAATCGATTTATCCCTGAACGAAAGCGCGATAAAACCGAATCCGTCATACCCCGGGATCGATCCGTACGAAAGGATGTTCATGCTGGTTTCTCCTTGCCGGACAATGTCTTCCCCGTTATATATCTTAAACCGTACTTTATATGACCCGGGCGAAAGGCGGGTTGGAAGTTCTGCCGTAACACCCTCCAGCGCATATGGCCTGACTGTGTTCATCCGGGTAAGATTGTTCGTTACCTCAAGAAGGTTTTCGCCTTTCGGATCGTAAATATCAAACTGAACGCGGGTCGGAGAAACAGGAACATTTCCGAGATTTTCAATCTGCATCAGAAATTTAATCTTTCCCGGAAAATACATCCACCAAAACCAATGTCCCTCTTCCGCATCAAAGACTTCAACATCACGGACGTTGAATTTGATAATCGTCTCATCAACGACCGTAAACCGGATATCAACCTGCGCGCCGAGCGCGATTCCGACGGTCCCCGGGGTCGGCGGCTTTGCGGACGAAAGCACAATCTGCGCGTTTCCTTTGTATGTTTTAAAAGGAGCGTCGTCAGGCACTCCGACGCGAAA
>MHQO01000018.1:1528-8545 GCA_001820675.1 Candidatus Sungbacteria bacterium RIFCSPLOWO2_01_FULL_47_10 | reverse complement strand
AGCCCCTTGTCAACGCTGATCCATCCTTCGGCGCCCGGAACATCGATTTTTATTTTTGCAGAAAGATCCTCCGTCGGGTCCCCCCTGACAAGTATGATTTTTTGTTCAAATGTCGTGCCGCGGGCGAGACTTTCGTTTCTGACATAGGGCGGCGTTATGCCAAAACCCGCAAAAGCTGTATTTGCGCCAAAGGATATCAATACTGCGCATACAAGAAAAAGGAAGAAAAAACGCGCCATGGCTTGATAGTATCACAAAATACCCAATTTAAAAGAGGGGGCTTTTACTGCCCCCCGGGACTCATGCCTACCACTGCGACTGGTCGCTTGTTACCGCGGTAAACGTATTGACACCCGTATAATCGCCCGCAAGCGTTATCACCGTCGGAACCAATATTCCCCAGAATGTGGTGCCGCGTTCCGGCGTGGTTGTGCTTGTTGTTTTAAAAACATTCAGGTCAAGAAGGGTTGGGGTTGTGGATGAGAGTGCTCGCGCCCCGTCCGGAGCAGGATCGTCATATGCAACGGTCGATGTGGAATACTGCTCCTCAAAAACCATTATCGTGTTTGTCGCCCCACCCGGAATCCATGGATAAAAAGTGCTCATATCGGTTCCCGAAAGGTTTACATCGATTCCCACGTTGCCTGTTGCCGATGTTGTCGCATTCCGAATCAAATTTGAATTACCCTGCCCCGGCTCGAAACTGCCGTATGAAATTTCAGTTGTAACCAGGTCCTGCGAAAGAAAACTGGTCAGATCTTTTCCGGCATCAATTTCCGTAAGAGGGCTTGATGTGGCGTTGTCATCGGTGGCATATACCGACGCCTTCCATGTTTCCGCGGGATATTGCGATCCAACATCAGTCGGATCCGCGAGGAACCACAACGGAAACTCGCGCACCCACCAGGCCGCACTATCGCCGGAACCCGTACACGAGCTCGTTTCCTGCGAGGTTGATGACACGTTCCATCGGGTAATGGGAACCGTCTGCGTATAACAATAATTTTCGTTGAAATCATCGACGGTTTGACAGTTCGCCTGTCCGATATCGGATCGATATACGTTGATTGAAATCGAGGTTATCTCGTCGCCGCTTGAAGCATTCAAACAGCTGTTGTTATCGGTCACCAATACGCGAACACGGAAACGCGGCGTCTGCGTTGCCTCATTCACCAGCGCAAGATCATCTGAGGTGCCGTCATAATTCAGTAATTGGATGTCAGTGGAAGAAAGAATCGGGGCAAGGTTATTTACCGTCACGACGGAATCGGTTTCGTACGCACCGCCTGATGCGGCAAGTCCGTGATTGTCGATAACATATCCGTAGGCGGTATAGTTTTTGTCTTGTGTCGGAACCGTCGTGCTTGCGGTACACTCCGGATCACTTGCCGAAAACGAACTTGTGCACCACCTGCCCCCGGAACCGCAGTTTGTTCCGTCAAAATCCGCCTCGCGACAAACAATCAATTGGACGGTATCGTTCGTGTCGGAAACGTCGGAGTCTGATGAGGTTGCCATCATAAGAAAATCCGCACCGGGATTTGCGGGTGATGAATCACTGAATATCGTAAAACTTGGTCTGTGATTCAAAACCCACGGAGATTCATACGGAAAATCTCCCTGTTTATAATCGGTGTGGCATCTTGGGAGCGTGACGTTTGCATCGCAAACGAAGGCGTACCAATCGTTTTCTTCACCAAGATCGGGGTACGTCGTTGTCGCCGCAAGCGCCTGCGTTCCGCTCGTTGTCGTCCCGGACCGCGCCCACATATTCGTAAACCCCCCGTCACATTGAGGCGGACCGTTTGAATAAGCAGTCGGCGCCACACTCGTCTTGCAGATCAATAGAAAATATGATTCAGCGTTTGAGTCCGTTCCCGTCGCAATCCATTGCGACGAAGACGCGACATTTGTCGGAGTGGAAGAAGATGATTCGAAACGCTCCTGCGCATCGGCCGTCCACTGCGGAGGAGTGTTCAGAACAGTTACCGAAGAGGTTGCCGTATCCGCCGATACGTTCGTTGGCGTGATGAAATCATTTTTTCCGAATGAAAAGGCGAGAACAAAAAGAGAAACCAACACAAAACCCGCCAGCACGGCAAGCTGGATTTTTCCCTCCTTCGTCCCTAAAATTTCTTTTAAAAATGCCATAAAAATTTTAGGTTGACTGCATTTATTATAGTTTTTTTATTTGTTTCAATACAGTAAAAGTTATCCACATATTGTTAAGCATTTGTCCAGTCGTTTGTAGAAGCAATCATAAACGCAAGTCATTACGCAAGTGTAAACACAACTTGCGTTTATTTTCGCGTAACCACTTGCGTCTGGCTTTGCTTCTACTTGTACCGTATCGCATCCAGCGGATTCAGACTCGCGGCGCGTCGCGCGGGGAAAATTCCGGTTAAAAAGCCGACAATAGCAGAAAACCCCGCAATAAAAAGCAAAAAGAGAATCGGAAAACTGAAAAGACTGATTGCAATTCCGCCATAACGCGATGCAAGAGTATTCATGAGAATATTCAGCCCTTTTCCGATAATTACGCCGAAAAGAATTCCGATCACACCCCCCAAAAAACCTACGATAATGGACTCCATAAGAAAGAGAACTTTAATATTGTTCGGCGAGGCGCCGATCGTGCGCATGATGCCGATTTCCGCGGTTCTTTCAAGCAGGGTGACGGTCATCGTGTTAAACATGCCGATTGCCGACACAATGAGCGCAATTCCGCCGAATACGGCCAGGACGGTCTGCACTCCCTGGAAAATTTTATTTGCCTGGTCAACGGTTTTTGAAAGCGCGGTTACGCGAAAACCCTTCTCGATGATTTTTTGCTGAATTTCATCGAGATAGTCGCTCGATTCAACCCTGACCTGAAGCCGCTCGAATTCTTTTATGGAAAAGTACGATGACGCTTCGGACAGCAGTATGTACGCGCCGACCGCTGATGGCTCTTTGGTAATGCCCATGATCTTGTATGTTTTCGGAAGCGGAACCTCCTGCACCTCCTCCGATTCCCCGCCCCGTGACACAATGACACGGAACTGAATTGCCCTACCGATCATTTCTTCCGCCTCGACGTTAAAAAGCTTCAGTGCGCCCTGCGTTAAGAGCACGCGGTCGGCTTCCTGCGCTTCGTTATCGTCCTCAAATCCTTTTCCGTCTGAAATCGTAACTCCGGCATATCGGAAATAGGACGGACCAGCCGCATTCAGCGAAATATTGCCGGTCAACCCTTCATAGGTCACGAGCGCAGAAAATGCGGTCATGGGAGAGGCGTCTTTCACATGCTCGAAATTCGCGATGTCGCCGATCTGCTTTGTGTCGAGCGTCACGGTGCGAAGCGACGGATTCGATACGTTCAAGCTCAAAAGCGTCTCACCAAGGATAATCTGCTCAAGCAATATTCCCTGCAATCCGAATCCGAGGCCTACAAGCAGAACGACGGCGCCCGTTCCCACCCCCATGCCTAATATCGTCATCCATGTGCGGGATGGATTGGTTTTGAACATTCTTGTTGAGAGTTTTAATGTATCCTGAAAACGCATATAAAAATAAGTTTAAAAAAAACTCTAAATCCTAAACTCTAATTAAACTCAAAGTCCAAAATTCAAAAGTGGAAAAATTTTTAAAGTTTAGAATTTGGAATTTAGAGTTTCATCTATATACGGGTTCCCTGTGCGATAAGTTTTTCCAAATACAGCGTCATGTTTCGCGCGGTTCGCCAGTGAAATCCCACCCCCCCCTTATCATAAGAAGTGCCCAGAAAAAGTTCGAATTCCTCTTTTTTTGCCGAACCGGAAATCCGCTCCTCGACCGCGCGTTCAAGCCGTCTCAACTGGCCGAGAGAAACCTGCCCCTCATACTCGTCCAATAGATAGGTTCGAAGATGTTTTACATAGCGGGACATTTCGGTCCCGGTCATTTCTTCCTCGACAAGCCGCTTTCTGAACCTCTTTACCGCAAGGGATTCTCTCATGATTTTCTCCATCTGTTTCGTCATCTTCTCCCCCGCCGATGTACTCACTCCGACGCCGCCGCGCTCGAATTTTTCAAGAAGCATTCTTTTGAAATCAGCTTCATGGATTTTTCCTTCGATGATTTTTACGACCGCCTTCTCGAGACGTTCAAGCTGTTCGAACGTAAGCTTTTGGGTCAGATAATTGACAATGCTCTTTACGCGCAGTTCGTCAACCGTCGAGTAAGGATAAATCCTCGCGAGTTTTTCAATTTCCGTCATAATGGTCTTTCCTTTCTCGACGACCTTAATGGCCTCAATCTCGGGATTAAACACCTCGCGTTCAACTTTTCCGTACGTCATATAAAACGTTCGGTGCGCATACGGAATGAATTTCGCATCGTGAGTAACCAGAATGACGGTTTTTTTATCCCGCCTATTCACCTCGGAAAGCGAATTCATGACCTCCTCGGTCGATATGGCGTCAAGGTTTCCAACCGGCTCATCGGCAAGAAGAATTTCGGGATCATTGACCAGGGCGCGCGATACGGCAACGCGCTGTTGCTGGCCACCGGAAAGACTGTTGGGAAGCTTATTTGCCTGTGCTTCGACCCCGAATCTTCGGAGAAGGGATAATGCGCGCTTTTCACGGTCCTGCTTGGACATGCCGGCAAAGATCAGCGGTAAACTTACATTATCCATAACACTAAGCGACGGAATGAGATAGAACGCCTGATATACGATTCCAATGGTTTTTTGTTGGAAATGAACGAGTTCTTCTGAATTATACTGGTAGGGATCCTCCCCTTTTACCGACAGCTTTCCGAATGTATAGGGTAGCGCCCCGAGAAAACAGTATAACAGCGTTGACTTGCCGCAACCGGACGGTCCGAAAAGAATGATGTATTCTTCGGGATAAATATCAACATTGACACTGCGCAATGCCCTGAACTCGTTCGACTTGCCAAGGTTGTAGACAACCTCGAGGTTTTCCGTTTTAATTACCGGTTCCAATTCTCTCTTCGCGAATCCGCACAAGTCCGGCAACAAATATTATGAATATTCCCGGTTCGTGAATATTTGTGCGCAAATTTATGTGTATTCGCGGAAAAACTATTTCCCTATATTCTTCAGCCACCCGAATGTTCCCGAAAAGTTTTCTATGATGATATCGATAATGCTTTTCTCTTTTTCGGGCGTGATCAGAACGAAGTCTTCCGACCTGCTGGGATTTCCGGTGCGGTCACTGCATTCAATCCAGAATTTATACACCGATGACGACAAAAGCGATGTCAGCACTTGAACGTGTTTTTGCGTAGGATCTCCTTCGGGGGGCGTGGACTCGGTGCTTCGTTCATCCGCCGCAAGTCCCGAATGAAAGAAAAACTGGCATAATGCCGGCTCGTCCGTATCCCACCCGACAATGGTCTGGATTTTTACGTCTTCTCCCGGAAACAATGTTGATTCGTTTGTTACTTTCGATATCACGGGGGGGGCATCATCCCGAACCGTAAAAAAACTCAAGGGGTCGGATGTGAATTTGTCCCCGATTTCATTTTCCACCTTGACCACGGCCGTATAGGGCGCGGCAAATGAAAGATCGGTCAGACGAACCGTATGCGTGGTAAGAAAGGTCGGGTCGCCTTTCAATTTTTTTTCGCCCGTTCTTGTATTCGTGTATTCCACAATGATCGAAGTGGGGATATTCGTGCTCACGGCAATCGTTGCCGCATCCGCTTCGACTTTCTGGAGCGATACTCCGAGAATTTCCGGCAGGGTCGCTTTTGTCTGAAATTCTCCGTCCTCGCTGAATCCTCTTCCTCCGATCTCTCCTTTTGAAGATACGCTGAAATGATATTTCGTCGCCGGGGCAAGTCCGATAATCCTCACACCATGTTCGATTACGCGCTCGTCCGGATCCCCCTGACTTTCCGGATACGGATCATCGGAGTCGGGAGCATATGCGCGTTCATCCGCAAAATAAACAATGGAGTCGGCTTCCCTGTCCGTCTTCCAACTGATGACTGCAAAGTCCGATCCGATTTCCTTAACGGTCGGAGACCCGATAATTTGCGGATGCTCGCCGAGTTCTCCGGCAAGTTCATTTGCTCGCGCGACAATAATCTCAAGCGCGCGCGGATCCTTGATTTTTCCGAGAATCTCAAGCGCTTTTTCCGCAAGCTCCCGTTGTTCTGCCGATAGTATTTTTTCGAGCGCGGGGGAAGAAACCGTTGATTCCGTCTTAAACGTAAAGTCATCCGATATGCTCTGATTACCCGCTTCATCGAGAGAAATTGTCCTGAAATAATATGTCGTTGCCGCATCCAGATCCGTTACCAAAATCTCATGGTTTTTTTTGTTCGGAATAAGACTTCGCTCTATGCCGAATTTCCGGTCAAGACCGTAATTCACCATCCCTTCCGCCCCCTCATCGGTTGTCCAGCGAATAAGCGCCGTTGATGTCCCGACCTCAACAACATGAATATTGGATAATACCGGCGGGTCCGGATCGGCGCTCACCGCAAAACTATCGTGGCGATCCGCCGTCAAAACGATAAAAAGAAAAAGCGAAAAAATGATGCCAAAAAATACGTTGTGGCGGGTAAAAACGGACATATACCTATTATATAGCGGATTCGGAATATGGGCTATTCGTCCGGAGAAAAACAAATTTCGTCCGCGATTATCCGACAATTCGACGCTTGCCTGAATGTACCCCTTACGATAGCGCCTTTCTTTGCCGTAAAACCCATATTCCAAGCATTGAGAAAATTAAAACGCCAGCCGCTATACCAAAAATTGACAATTGGTCGCGCGCGGATAACCCCGCAAATCCGTATCCTTCGTGTCCGGACACGCTTCCGTACGGCGAAACATGCAAGGCGTGTTCTCCCGCATATATTTCCGTCGTTCCATTATCGATATATGCCTTCACGCGGTAATTTCCGGCTCCAAGTCGGGTAGGAATCTCCGCCCGAACCGTATCGCGCATAAATGGCTTGAGTGGCTTGAGCACATTCAGATTCCGCGCTGTTTCAAGAAGTTTTTTTCCAAATACACCG
>MHQO01000018.1:0-1495 GCA_001820675.1 Candidatus Sungbacteria bacterium RIFCSPLOWO2_01_FULL_47_10 | reverse complement strand
TTTTTCCAAATACATCGTAGATATCGAGGCGCACACCGGCAGGGGCGACCGGAATGTTTCCCGTGTTTTCAATCTGCATCGTAAAAATGATTTTTCCGGGGAAAAAAAACCACCACACCCGGTACCCCTCTTCCGTATCAAGGACTTCCGAATCTCGCACCTTGAATCCGGAAACTTTTTCGTCCGTAAGCATTACGTCAACATCAGCCTGCGCCCCTGAAATAATTCCAACCGTGCCGGGCGAAGGCATATCCGCGGTATCAAGCGTAATAAGAATCCTTCCGGTGTAGCGCGCGATTTTTGCCCCTTTCGGCGGGAGAACGCGCACCAGAAGCGGGACTTGCTTCTCCCCCGCGGGAATTACGGAGTCAACCGGAGGATCGGTTGTAAACCAGTCGTTCGCGCCGGGAACGTCAAAAAGAATCTTCAAGCGCGCATCGCTATTGGGATCGCCGCGCACCATGATAATTTTCTGCTCGTATAATACGCCGGGCGACAAAATCTCATTCCGCACGTAGGGAGGGGTTATGCCGAAACCGGCTGATGCCGAAACAGAGACAACGAGCACAAAAACAAAAACAAGGAGAAAAACGATTGTTTGAGGACTTCGCATGGCTTTATTTTACTATAGATTCATCAGAACCGCTATCGGCAATACATTATTTTACCAGATTAAAAATTGTGGCGGAATGTGGGCGTGAGCCTGCGGGACGAACGAAAGAGCGGTTAGCGACTGACAGCGTGATGCAGGGACGCGCAATTCTATCTCTTTCTGAGTATATCAAAACGAAATATTGCCATTACTATTGAACCTACAATAAATGCCTCGGTAAGCAAGCCCGCATAAGAGCCGGTACTGAAGTCATAAATTATCCAAGTTGGCCTTGCAGAAAAAAATATCCATCTTATGTATTTGGTATTATTGCTCCACAAAGCAAAACACTCAAGTGTCATTGAGATTACTGGCAATAAACTGATGTAGCTTTCCCATGTCACCAAACCAGCAGTCCAAAAAAGGATTATAAACAAATACATAACAATTTTGTTGTTAATCCGCTTCGTAGAGTCTCTCAAGTTAAAAACATAAGCTCTTGTAGCAGAAAGACTATTCATTGCAGCGCCTGTCCATGCAGTAAGCAAGGAGAAGTGAATAGTGAAAGCCAGGGCTGCAAATAATTGATATTTTAACGTAAAAAATCTCTTATCTTTTTGAAATGAGATTACAACAAATAATAATCCTATGATTCCAATTGTTTGTATGATAATGAAGTCCATATATAAAAACGCATCGAGCACAAAGAATCCGTCATTGGATTGCGTTTGTTGCATGAGGAAACTCTGCGATCTCGCAAATCCTGTGGCGGTTTTATTATAAGCAAAACTCATTCGGATTCCTCGACGGCTTTAAGCAGTGCTTTGCTTAGATTGTGCGATCTGCAATGTTTCAGAATCCCGCTGTAGGAAGAAAAGTTCTTTTTGTTAACTTTTCTAAACA
>MHQO01000017.1:1810-11890 GCA_001820675.1 Candidatus Sungbacteria bacterium RIFCSPLOWO2_01_FULL_47_10 | reverse complement strand
TCAACACCGGCGGTACGGGGTGCGGGTTGAGCTTCTTCAGTTTGCGGAGCGATATGTCGCGTGGCATGCCCGCCGTGTCATCGTGCCCTCGGAATACCTTAAGCGCCTTGTCGTGGGCTGGAGAGCGCCGGAAAAAAAGATATCGGTCATTTATAATTCCGTTGAAATCGCGGATATACAAAAAGAAAAGGGTGCCGCACGAGCGGATTTGGAAATCGGCGCGGATGAAGAAATTTTGGTGTCGGTTGGACGGCTTGTGAAGTGGAAAGGCTTCTCTCCGCTCATCGACTTTTTTTCCGAACTCGCCCCGTCGCGTCCGCGGCTGAAGCTCGTTATCATCGGGGACGGTCCCGAGAAAGATGCTCTGAAGACAAAGATTTGGCAGGAGGAAATGGAGGGGCGCGTTATTCTTCTTGGAAAGTTGCCGCGCGAAAAAATGCTTGAATATGTTACGGCGGCGGATATGTTTATATTGAATACCTGCTACGAAGGTTTTTCGCATCAGATAATCGAGGTCATGGGCGCCGGAACGCCGGTTATCTCGACCGCCATCGGCGGAAATCCGGAGGTGCTTCGCGATCAGGAAAACGGCATTCTTGTTGCATATAACGACAAACGTGCTATAAAAGAAGCGATCGAACGGCTTTTATTCGATACGGTTTTTGCCGAAAAACTCGGCAAAAACGGCAGGAAGACGGCGCGCGATTTTACGGTGGAACGGATGATGCAGGAATTAATCAACGAACTGCGAGTCGTTCGCAAATCTGCGAATTCGTAAATTCATGAATTCCATACCGCACAAAGCCATTATTCTTGCGGGCGGCAAAGGCACCCGCCTTTATCCGATTACTCTTGAAATCCCCAAGCCGCTTTTGACCGTTCGAAAAAAACCGATCATAAATTATTTGATCGAGAATTTTTTCAGTCATGGTGTCAGCGACATTAAAGTCGTAATCAAGGAACCGGACATTGAAGATTTCGAATGGTGGAAAAAACGTTTCGGAGATAAAATAAATTCCTCAGCGGTCAGTTTTGAAATTGAGAAAGAACCCATGGGAACGCTCGGGTATGTGTATCACCACCTCATGCCGTGGATCGGGGAAGATCAGTTTTATATGTCGAACGCCGATGAACTGAAGCGCGTCAATCTCTCAAAAATGCGCGATTTTCATCATCAGCATTCCGGGCTTGCGACAATTGCGCTCATGGAGGTAGAAAATCCTTCCGATTACGGGGTTGCGGTCATGAATGGCGAAAAAATTTCTGAATTTCTTGAGAAGCCAAAGGACCCTCCGTCGTCGCGTATTTCGGGCGGGCTCTATCTGATTTCACCTGATGCTTTTTCGCATCTTGATCCGGAGAAAACCTCCGAGAAGTTTCTTATGATCGAGAAGGACCTATTCCCCGCGCTTGCCTCGCGGGGAGCGTTGGTCGGGTATTGTCATGATGGGCAGTTTTTCGACTGTGGTACGTTCGAGCGATTGGATCACGCGATACGAAATTTTAGGCAATAGCGTCATTCCTGCGCTCGCCGTCGCGTAGCCGCTATGGCGGAGCGCGGCGCCACAGCTTTCGCTGGCATGACATAACAATATGAAAGTTTTAATGTTCAGCATCGATCAATCCATTCTTTCGGATGGAAGCGAATCGGAGAAACGGATGAAAGAATACGGATCGGTTTTGGACGAATTGCACATTATTATCCATACCGCTCCCGGATTCAAGGAAAAACAGATTTCCGAAGAGGTTCGGGCATATCCCACCAACACGGTTTTTAAGCCGTTTTATTTTTTGGGCGCTTATAGAATCGGCCGTCGCATTATTCATGATTCAGGATTCATGATTCATGATTCATACATTACTTCCCAGGACGCCTTTACGAATATACCGGCGATCTTCCTCAAGAAGCGATTTGGCATTCCGTTTCAAGCGCAAATCCACACTGATTTTTTGAGCCCATTTTTCCGCCGCGAATCTCTTAAAAACTATATCCGATATCGTCTGTATTGCCGGTCGGTACAAAATGCGGAATGCATTCGAGTTGTAAGCGCGCGCATAAAAAATTCTTTAATTTCCACGCTCAACATTCCACAATCAAAAATCTCCATCCTCCCCGTATTTGTTGATATCGCGCGAGTGCGTGTTCATGAGCCGGTCACGGATCTCCACAAAAAATATCCCGAAGCATACCCGATCATTCTCATGGCATCCCGTATTACTCGTGAGAAGAATATTGAGGCGGTCTGTCGCGCGGTTCGGTCATATGCCGGGCAATTTCCTTCAGTACTTTTGCTTGTGGTCGGCGATGGGTCGTTGCGCGCGGCATTACAAAAGAAATACGAAAAAGACGGAATCCGCTTCGAAGGCGCGGTATCCTACGAAACACTCTTGTCGTATTATAAAACGGCTGATTTGTTTCTTATATCGTCAAACTACGAGGGCTACGGACGAACCGTTGTCGAAGCACTTGCTTCCGGCCTGCCTGTTTTATCAGCCGATGTCGGTATCGCGCGTGAGATCATACAGGAAGGAAAAACCGGCATGCTTTTGGGTGAGGGTCCGAACGAGGAAGAAATTATGCGGAAATTGAATGTTCTTTTATCGCACACCGGTTATCTTGAAAAGTTGAAGCAGAATGCGGAGGAGTTTTCAAAAAAGATCGCAGCGCCAGCAAAAGAAGAATATCTGGCGAAAATGAGGGAGGGGTTTGAGAAATGTGACAATATGTGATGCCAACGCCATGCGAATGGAATGCTAATTCGGCGAACTGCGAATGTTAATCCTACGAGTTACGAATGTCGCCGAATTACGAATGAAAACGTAATTGTATTCGTAATTCGTAGGAATTATTAGCAATTTGTAGATTTGCATCACGCCTGTTTTCATGAAACTATTGTATATCGCAAATGAACGAATCCCCACGGACCGCGCGAACGGCCTTCAGATCATGAAGACCTGCGAGGCGTTTGCGAAAAATGGAATTGGGGTTGAACTTTTTTTGCCAAACCGTAAAACGTGGGCGATGAACGAGGACCCGTTCGAGTATTACCGGGTTGATCCGGTTTTCACGATAAGAAAAATTCCGTGCATTGACCTGATCCCATATCTTTCTTTTTTGGGACCGGTTCCATATTGGCTGATTGCGGTTTCGTTTTCCCTATCCGCCGTTTTTTATGCGGCTTCCCGAAAGCGCGATATTCTTTATTTTCGCCACGATCCGATTCTTTTCTGGTTTTTGATATTTTTTCGCAGGAATTGTGTCGGCGAATTTCATTTTCTTGCGCGAAAAGCGTATCAGCGTTTTTTTCACCGGCTGAAGCTGGTGGTTGTCATCAACCGAGCCGCAAAAGAAAAATATGATGCAATTCCCGGCGTGAAGGAAAAAGTAGTATGGGCGCCGGACGGCGTTTCCGTAGAGGATTTTGATATCAAACTTTCCCAATCTCAGGCGCGCCTCCGTCTCGGCATCGGAGAAAAAGACCGCATTGTTGTGTATACCGGCCACTTTTATCGATGGAAGGGGATTGATACGCTCATTAAGGCGGCATCCCTTCTTCCGAAAAACATACTCGTGCTTCTTGTCGGAGGCGAAACGCCGCAGGATTCTCCGTTATCCAAAGAAAATCTTCCGTCGAATATAAAAAAGGTCGGCCAGAAAAAATATGCCGAGGTTCCTGTATATCTGAAAGCCGCGGATGTTCTCGTTCTTACCGGTACAAAAAAAGACGATCGTTCGAATTTGTATACCTCGCCGCTGAAACTTTTCGAATATATGGCATCAGGCAGTCCTATTGTCGCATCTGATACCGCCGCCATTCGCGAAGTGCTTGAGCATAAAAAAAATGCTTGGCTTGTGAGCGCGGATGATGCGCGAGCGTTGTCGGATGGCATTATGAATATGTTAGGTGATTCTAAATTGAATGCCGCCCTTGCCGCACAAGCAAGAAAAGACGTTGAAAATTATTCGTGGGAAAAACGCGCGGTAAGAATTATTCAAGCGGTTATTGCTGAATAAGGGCATCAGATGCGACAACCCACAGAACTTGATTTATAAAGCTTGATTTATTGGAGAAATTATGCCACATTCATTACTATGAAGAAAGCTTTTATAACCGGAATTACCGGTCAAGACGGCTCATATTTGGCAGAGTTTTTGCTGTCGAAAGGCTATGAAGTGCATGGCCTGATGCGCCGTTCAAGTTCATTCAATACGGAACGGATCGATCATTTCTATCAGGACCCGCATGAAAAAGGATCACGGTTTTTTTTGTATTATGGCGACTTGACCGATGCAAGCGGTATCAATCATCTCATGCGCCGAATCAAGCCGGATGAGGTGTATCATTTGGGTGCGCAGAGCCATGTGCGGGTGAGTTTTGATACGCCGGAATATACGGCGGATGTGACAGGCCTCGGGACGCTTCGCCTTCTTGAGGCGATTCGGGATGCGGGGCTCGACTCAACGAAATTTTATCAGGCCTCCTCAAGCGAGATGTTCGGCAAAGCGGTTGAGGTTCCCCAGACCGAGACCACACCCTTTTATCCACGCTCCCCATATGGGGTTGCAAAGGTGTTCGGTTTTTGGACCGCAAAAAATTACCGCGAGGCATACGGAATGTTCGTGTGCAACGGAATTCTTTTCAATCATGAAAGCCCGCGGCGAGGGGAAACATTTGTTACAAGGAAAATTACGCGGGCCGTTGCCGATATTGTCGCAGGCAAGCAAGATAAATTATATTTGGGAAATATGGATGCAAAGCGGGATTGGGGATACGCGCCCGACTATGTTGAGGCGATGTGGATGATGATGCAGTATAAAACCCCGGACGACTTTGTCATTGCGACCGGCGAGGCGCATTCGGTCATGGAATTTGTTGAAGAAGCTTTTCGTCTTGTGGGGTTGAATTGGAAAAAATACGTTGAAATCGATGAGCGGTATTACCGGCCGACCGAAGCGGATATTCTGTTGGGGGATTATTCCAAGGCGAAGGCCACATTCGGTTGGGAGCCGAAGGTAAAATTCAAGGAACTTGTAAAAATCATGGTTGATGCGGATTTGAAGAAAAATGGGCTGAAAGGAATTAGGAGTTAGGAATTATATGACCATTTCCTGATTTTTTGTCATTCCAGCGAAAGCTGGAATCCAGATCATCAAGCAGTCTGGATACCGGCTTTCGCCGGCATGACAATTATATTTTTGTAGCATGTTAAATTTAACCAAAAAGAAAATCCTTGTGACAGGCGGAGCCGGATTTCTCGGCTCTTTTGTGGTAAAAAAACTTCTTAGCCGGGGCGTTTTAAAAGAGCATATTTTTATACCAAGATCGAAAGAACATGATCTTCGCGATCGCGAGGAATGTAAAAAAGTCGTCGACGGCAGAGATATTGTTATTCATCTTGCCGCAAAAGTCGGGGGCATAGGGTATAATCAATCCCGCCCCGCAGAATTATTTTACGACAATCTTGTTATGGGCACCGAGCTCATGGAAGCGGCAAAAAATGCCGAGGTTGAAAAGTTTATTGCCGCGGGAACCATTTGCAGTTACCCGAAGTTCACCACGGTGCCTTTTCGGGAAGAGGACTTATGGAACGGCTATCCGGAAGAGACGAATGCCCCGTATGGCCTTGCAAAAAAAATGCTTTCGGTACAGGCTGCGGCATATAGGTCGCAATATGGTTTTAATGTCGTCGTTCCCTTGCTTGTCAATTTATATGGTCCCGGAGACAATTTTAATCCAGAATCATCTCATGTCATTCCTGCGCTGATCAGGAAATTTCATGAAGCGAAAAAGAACCATGAAGATTTCGTTGTTGTCTGGGGCACAGGAAGGGCGAGCAGGGAATTTTTGTATGTTGAGGACGCGGCAGATGGGCTGCTTTTGGCGCTTGAGCGGTATGACTCTTCCGATCCGGTTAATCTTGGTTCCGGCATGGAAATAACAATCAAAGAATTGGCCGGAAAGATCGCGGATATCATGGAGTATCGGGGCGAGATTCGATGGGATGATTCTAAACCTGACGGCCAGCCAAGACGATGCCTTGATGTTTCTAATGCAAAGAGAGAATTTGGGTTTGAAGCAAAAACCGGCTTTGACGAAGGGTTGAAAAAAACCGTCGAATGGTATGCAGAAATTAACAGCAGATAACCAATAGCCGGAAACAAGCGGTATGAATAGTTTATCGCAGGTTTCGTGCGAGAATGGCTCACTCTTCTTTACAAAGTTACTTTGACGCTCGCGCTGACGAGCGTGATTACTGGAAGAAGCGAAATTGGTATTACCACAAGACGCTTGAGGATCTTGTAGATTTTTTGGTTCCGGACGGAGAAACCGTTCTTGAAATAGGGTCCGGCACGGGAGAGCTTCTTTCCCTGCTTTCTCCGAAACATGGCGTCGGAATTGATATTAGTCAGAAAATGATTGATATCGCAAAAAAGAAGTATCCGCAGTACGAATGGGCCGTGATGGATGCGGAAGAACTTGCACTAGGTGAACGGTTTAGTTATATCGTTGCATCAGACCTGCTTGGGTATTTGCACGATGTTGAATCTTTTTTTCAGCGACTGCGGAAAATCAGCGGCGAAAAAAGCAGAATCGTGATAACGTATTATAATTATCTCTGGGAGCCGATTTTGCTTTTTGCGGAGACACTCGGCCTTAAGGCAAAACAGCCGCGCCAGCATTGGCTTTCCGACCGCGACATTGAAAACCTTCTTTATTTGGGCGGGTTTGAAATCGTCAAACGAGGCAAGAAAATGCTTTTTCCCGCTTATCTTCCGTTCTTCTCTGCTTTCATAAACCGGTTTATTGCGAATCTTCCCGTGGTGAACAGGTTGTGCTTGATTCAGTATGCCGTTGCGCGTCCGATTCCGCATGATGTTCGGGATTATTCCGTTTCGGTTGTTATTCCCGCGCGAAACGAAAAAGGAAATATCGAAGAGGCGGTCCGCCGTCTTCCGCAATTCGGCTCATATAACGAAATTATTTTTATTGAGGGGCATTCATCTGACGATACGTTTGGTGAGATTAAGCGCGTTGCCGAAAAATACGCGGGGAAATGGAATATCCGATTTGCAGTCCAGAAGGGGCGTGGGAAGGGAGACGCGGTGCGGCTTGGTTTTTCCCTGGCGAAGGGCGATATTCTGATGATTTTAGATGCCGATCTCACCGTGCCCCCGGAGGATCTACCGAAGTTTTATGATGCGATCCGGTCTGGAAGGGGGGAATTTGTTAACGGCTCGCGGCTCGTATATCCTATGGAGAAGCAGGCAATGCGTTTTCTGAATGTGCTGGGCAACAAGTTTTTCAGCACGATGTTCACATGGCTCCTGGACCAGCGCATTAAAGATACGCTATGCGGAACGAAAGTTCTTTTCAAAAAAGATTACGAGAAAATTGCGGCGAGCCGTTCGTATTTCGGAGATTTTGACCCATTCGGCGATTTTGATTTATTGTTCGGCGCCGCTAAAATGAATTTGAAGATTGTTGAAATGCCTATTCGGTATAAAGCCCGCACATACGGGGCGACCAATATCGATCGCTGGAAGCACGGGCTGTTATTGTTAAAAATGACCGCATTCGCGATGCGAAAGATTAAGTTCATTTAACCTACGAATTACGATTTTTTTCGAATTACGAATAATGCATGAATTAAAACGAAAAGATATTATATATCCAGAATTGAGTTTTCAAACAGTTTGCGTATTGTTTGAAGTAAGTAATTCACTTGGTGCGCAGTATCATGAACGCTATTACCAGCGAGCAATTGCATCATTGTTGCGTGAAGCCGGAATTGAATTCAGGGAACAAGTGCGAATTGATTGTGTTGTGAATGGACAGAAGGTGGCGCAGGGTGTTGTTGATTTTTTGATTGAGGGTAAACTTATTTTGGAGATAAAGAAAGGTGAACGATTTCTCAAGCAGAATATTGATCAGTTGAACAGTTATCTTTTGATGAGTGGTATTCAGCTTGGGATACTGGCAAATTTTACCTCCCGTGGATTGCAATTTAAAAGAATCATTAATATTCGTAATTCGCCTTAATTCGTAATTCGTAGGAGAAAATGAGTGAAGTACAAAAACATTTCGATCATATCGCTCCCGAATACGATTCTTGGAAGCGGAAAAATTGGTATTATTATGACGCGGTAAAAAGGATATATCGCGGGCTTATTCCCGTAGGCGCCAAGGTTTTGGAAATCGGGTGCGGAACGGGAGAAATTTTAGCGGAATTGAAGCCGGCCCGCGGAGTCGGGATCGACATATCGGAAGAAATGATCAAGCGCGCCGCAAAAAAATATGCGGGAATACCGCAATTGGAATTTCATCAGGGAAATGCCGCTTCGTTCGTAACCGGCGAACACTTCGATTTTATCTTTCTTGCCGACGTCATTGAGCATTTGGAAGACGTTATGAAAAGCATTGCCAATATTTCCCGCATGGCAAAGCCAGGCGCGTCCGTAATCGTTTCGATGGCAAATCCCTTATGGGAGCCCGTTTTGGAACTTTCCGAGAAATTCGGAATGAAAATGCCGGAAGGGCCGCATGAGCGGATACCGGTATGGCGGCTGATCGGCGAGATGCGAAGGAATCAATTTGAATTGAGGCAATCGAAATATTTCCTGCCGTTTCCGAAATATATTCCATTTTTTTCTCATGTTTTTAATGCCGTTGTTGAGCATATTCCGTTTCTAAACAGGACTGGAGTGATAGCTGTGTTTGTGTTTGTAAAGGATCGCGAATAGGCACGAATCTGGCCGCGAATTTCACAAATAAAATATTCGTGGAATTTGTGCTTTGATTTGTGCATATTAGCGAGCTCTATGAAGGTATCCATCATTATCCCCGTTTATAACGAGGAGTCAACCATTGAAGAAGCGATTCGGCGCGTCAGGGCAGCCGATTCTTTGGGGTTGGAAAAGGAAATAATTATCGTTGATGATGCGTCTGTTGATGGAACGGGGAAGAAACTTAAGAACATGGCGGGCGTTACAGTATTGAGGCACCCCGTAAACAGGGGAAAGGGAGCGGCACTCAGGACCGGCTTGGCGAAAGTGGCAGGCGATGTTGCTTTAATTCAGGATGCCGACCTTGAATATGATCCGAAGGAATATCCGGTTTTGCTCGCGCCAATCCTTGACGGCAGGGCGGATGTCGTGTACGGATCGCGCTTTGTTACCAATCAGCCGAGGCGTGTTCTTCTTTTTCACCACTACATTGCGAATGTTTTCATTACGTTTCTTTCGAATATTTTTACCAACCTCAATTTGTCCGATATTGAAACCGGATATAAGGTTTTCCGAAAAGAGGTGATTGAAGAAATACTGCCTAAACTTCGTTCGAACCGTTTCGGCATCGAGGTTGAACTTACCGCACGGGTAGCAAAGGGATGCTGGAGGGTATACGAGGTCGGTATTTCATATTCGGGAAGGACGTATGAGGAGGGGAAAAAAATAAGCTGGAAAGACGGGCTTGCCGCACTATGGCATATCATCCGATTCAATTTGTTTTCAAATTGAATCGGAAATCCGAAATTCTAATATCGAAATCCTAAACAAACTCTCTGCCGTTGGCGGATCCGCCTTGCACCACCGCTAAAGCTTCAGGCGGCACGCGGTCGGCGGAAAAACTCAAAAGTTCAATTTTCTTGGTTTTGGAATTTGAACATTAGGATTTGTTTCGGATTTCGTGCTTCGGATTTCGAGTTTGAGCATGTTTTTTTTGGGGATTCATTATAAAAAACTGTTGTGGGGCGTCATTATCGCCTCATTTTTGCTTTCGGTGGCCCACTCGTTCTATTTTCGCATTGAGCCTTCGGTTGACGCCGGCGCATATGACCGGATTGCCATGAACGTGATTGAGGGCCATGGCTATCGCCAAAATTTCGATAGGCCGTTCAATCAGGACAATTCCATCGGCAGGGTCGGTCCCGGGTATGAGTTTTTCCTTGTTGGAGTATATAGCGTCTTCGGGCATCACTACGAAGCGGTTTGGATCCTCCAGGCGATTTTTCACGCACTCTCAACCTTTTTGGTTTTTTTGATCGCAGTGAGGGTGTTGGCTGGAACCCCAACCCAACCCT
>MHQO01000017.1:0-1770 GCA_001820675.1 Candidatus Sungbacteria bacterium RIFCSPLOWO2_01_FULL_47_10 | reverse complement strand
CGGCAGTTCAATGCTTCTTGCTGAAACTCTTGCGATTTTTCTTATGCTTATATCCGTATATATTTTTTATCGATATTCCGAACATCAGACAATTTATCTTTCCATTCTTCTTGGTTTCATTTTTGCGTCGTCAATTCTCGTACGCTCTCCGCTTCTTTTACTGCTGATTCCGTTCATCGTGCTGTTTTATATGAAAAGGACATGGCTTCATCTTGCTTTGTTTTCGGCCGTTTTCGTGCTGGTTTTAACGCCGTGGACAGTGAGGAACTACAAGATATATGGCGCTTTCATCCCGACAAGTTTGACATTCGGGGACGATTTGCTTGCCGGCAATCACCCGGGCGCATCGGGGGAGCTTGATGAAACACGGCTTCTCTACAATCAAAAATACAGTGAAGAAGAGTACGATATGGCGACAATAGACCGCTTTCTTGCGCGCGATGCGATTGTTTTCATTCTCACGAATCCGCTTGAATTTATAAAAATTACTTTATACAGGGTTTCAATGTATTTTAGTTTTGTGCGTCCGACCGGGTGGTGGCCATATTTATACGGAAGTCCGTGGCAGGCGGTTGTACTTGTGGCTTCAGCCCTTGGCTCGGTTATACTTTTTACCTTTGGTTTTTTTGGAATTAGAGAAGCTATTAGGAATTTAAAAAGTATGCCCTTGGCGGATTCGACCGGCTCACCACAGGCAAGCTCCGGCAGTAATTTGTTCTCTGAGCGAAGCGGAGCGGAGTCGAAGGGTTTACATTATATATTTGCAAATACGAACTTTGTATGGCTCTTGTCTTTTTTGGCCGCAATCGTTTTGCCAATCGTCTTCATCATTGTCGAGACGCGCTACCGCTACCCGTCCTACCCATTTTTTGCCATTTTTGTAGGTTGGGGGATTGCAGAAGCGATGCGATACGCGAACAGTTACTCCACGCGACGTCTTTTTGCAGGGATATTCGGTGTTGTGGCGGTTTCAACACGGGATGTTACCGGTACTCCGGGAGATAATGCTGCCCAAGCAGCATTATCTCGTGTTGAAACCCCGTTTCCATCATCACCGGATACTGCCGCCTCGTCTGTTTCAACACCCGATGTTTTTCCGAAAAGACACCCAAGCGGAACATCTTTCATGAAATCCCCATGGTTTAGGTTTTCTGTTATTTTTTTGGTTCTTCTGGCAAACGCCATTTTTGATCTCGCGAGAAATTTTGATCGTATCAGCGAACGCCTCCCCGGCCTTTTTGGATAGGACTCATCTCAAAAACCCATTCTGACTGTTCCACGACACCACCGATATTTATCATCAAAATTGCGTTTCATCACCCGCTACAATTGATAACTTTCTGTTTATCTTATATACTTGTTGTATAGTTTCGAAATTATGGAATCTCCATTTCCTAAGACAACTTACGAGCGCAACGCTTCTATTTATAAACTTCTTTCCAATCTCAAGAAGCTCGAAATCCTGAATTTGCTTAAGGAAGAAAGAGTTGGTTGTTGAAGTAATAGTCGGGGCGTTGAAATTGCCCAAGGCAAATGTATCGCAACATCTTGCGGTTCTCCGTCGTGATCGGCTGGTCACCGTGCGCCGGAATGGTCTCAGCGTCTATTACAAAATAGCCGATCCAAGAATCGTTGAGCCCTGCAGGATTCTCTGTGACATTTTGAAAAAATGATCTCATGCTTGAACTTTTTTCATTAGACCCGTTGCCTTTTAACTTTTTCGACCAAGCGGTATCATAGAGATATATATGTAAACACGATACCTCTCTA
>MHQO01000016.1:12308-18599 GCA_001820675.1 Candidatus Sungbacteria bacterium RIFCSPLOWO2_01_FULL_47_10 | reverse complement strand
AAAAACCCTTTCATTCGGCATCACCAAATCGGGTGAAGGGTCAACCTGCCTACAGGGCAGAAAGAGGCAAACATGGCACACAAGAACCATCGAACCGCTTCAGAACAGACTGCTGTAGCGGAAATGATGTATCTTATTTTTGAACGTCGCGTTGCGTCGTATATGTGGTGTGATGAAACATATAGCGATATCGCGACGAATGATTGGCAGGAGATTGGTGCCTCATTAGACCACAAGACAGAGAAACGTCTTGTGTGGCGGGTTGCAGAGTTTTTGTTTCCCGATGCGACGAAGGTTGTCATGGAATTGAGCGGACTTCAATTCCGCCATTCCGATCTTAACGGTGTTCAAGTCAGGGCGCAAAGAGTCAGCACTTCGGATTGGGCTGTGGAGAATGTCAGAGTCATTGATGCTCTTTCCGGCGAAGAAAGAGTATATCAAGGCAAAGTTCGTACGACCGTGATGGCGATTGGAGGCGGCATCCTTCTCTTTCGCGGCCGAGACTTCGAATAAATTAAAGAGGTGATACCCCACGGCTTGTATAGCGCGGGGCATTTTCTTTTTTTGTTCCAATTAAATTTTGAACTCTATAATGTCTCCATCTTTGACGATGTATTCCTTGCCTTCTGTGCGTAGCCACCCAAGTTCGCGAGCTTTGGCGTATGAGCCAGCTTCTATTAATTTATCGCAGGGAATAACCTCGGCACGGATAAATTTTTCTTCAAAATCGGAATGGATCGCCCGTCCGGCGCGGGGTGCGGTAGAGCCAACGGGAATGGTCCATGCGCGCGTCTCGTCTTCCCCAGTCGTAAGAAATGTCATAAGGTTCAGGGTTTTGTATGCGGTTTTTATCAGTCGATCTAATCCTGATTCCTCAAGTCCAAGTGTTTTTAAATATTCTTTTCTTTCTTCGGGGGCAAGTAAATTCAGTTCATCTTCAACGGTCGCTGACAGCAATATCCGTTCAGCATCCGCAACCGCGTTTTTAAGGGGTCCTGACGACTGCCAATGCTCCGCGACCTGTTTTTCCGAGCCGTTGAAAACAAAAATCTTCTTCTTTGCCGTAAGGAGCGACAGTTCGTTCAAAAAGACCGCGATCTCTTTTTTGTCCAGAAATTCTTTTTGTTCGCGTTCAAGAACCGTGTTCGCGGGTTCTTCTTTTTCAAGCCCGAGCTTAAGGCGCGAAAGCAATTCTTTTTGCAGGGGAGCAATTTTATCGCCTCCGCGGATGAGTTTATCAATGCCCTCAAAGCGCTTTGTGGCGGTCTCAAGGTCTTTCAGGACCAGTTCAAGCTCAATGACCTTCAGATCTTCTTCCGGATTGACCCGGTTTTGCGTGTGAATGACGTTCGGGTCTTCAAAAATGCGTATGACTTCGGCAATTGCGTCAACTTCTTTAATGTGTGACAAAAATTTATTTCCAAGCCCTTCGCCTTGGGCCGCTCCCTTCACAAGCCCCGCAATATCAACAAACTCCACGACAGCGTGGATTTTTTTCTTTGAGCGCGAAAGTTCGGCGAGCCTGTCAACCCGCCCATCGGGTACCTCGACAATGCCGACATTTGGCTCAATCGTAACGAACGGATAATTCGCGATTTCGACTTGTTTTTTTGTCAGCGCCCGAAAGAGTGTGGATTTTCCCACATTCGGCAGGCCGACTATGCCGATAGCTAACATCCTCGTTTTTTCATTAATGAATAGAATTCCATATTATTTCAAAAATCGACCGTTGCGTTTGGGCATAGGAATCGCTTTCTATGATCATCAGCATATTTTCGCGGCGGGGAGATATGATTGCCACAAATTCTTTACAGATGATTTGGGTATATGGCAGTTTGTAGAAAATCGGCAAAATCTTCGATTTCCGATTTTCTTGTACATCCCTGCTTAAGATTTTTCTGGCATACAGCGAGTCGGATATGAGTTGTTTGCTTGAAATTGCGAGTTCTTTTTTCCGTTTTATTATTTCTTCAATAATATACTTTTCTTTGACGAACTCCAGAAGATTCTCTCCTTGAGTGATAATGCGGTATTCTTTTTCCGGCGATTCGAAGATTTTATTCCACATATGTTTTAAACCGGATGCGCCGTGCAAAAAATAAACGCGAGGGCGGTGGAAAGCGCTATGATGCTTTTGTTCAAAATATTCCAGTGATTCTTCGAAACCGCCAACCCGTTCTTTGACAAAGCGCAATAAGGAGGCGGGTTTTTCTGCGACATAAAACGTTTTTCTGTTTCTTTTCGTTTCAATCAATGCCCCACGCGATCTGAGCTCTTCCAGAAGATAATAAACCGTTGTTCGTTTGACCTTGGCCCTTTTGGCCAATTCTTTCACGGTTGCCTCCCCGAGCTCTAATGCAGCGAGGTATAGGAGCGCGGCTTTATCGCTGAATCCGACATTTTGAAGTATTTTTTGCAGATTTTTCATGCAATTATCCTAACGTATTATTGCAAAAAAGACAATAACTTTTTTGTCGAAAAATTAGACAAAATATATTGTTATGTGAATTTTGTGGCGTTACAATTGAAGTGCGGGAAATAATCAAGGTATACATATGAAAAACTATATTCTTGTCGGCCTGGGGCCGCATGCAAAAAGAATATACTATCCCTTTTTAGAAAAACACAGAGATCGTTATGGTATTCGTTTGAAACTCCTTATCGAACTCGAAAACCAATCGCAAAAGGTTGCGAACTTTTTAGATCAGAGAATTTTACGGCCTGAAAAGATTTTATATCTGCCGAACAACGAAGTAAATAGGATGGGCGCGGTTTTGGAGGGAATTGCAAAAAAAGAACTGGATTCTTTAGTTCTAAGTGAAAAAATAGATGGTATTATTATTTCCACCGAGCCGAAAGCGCATAAAATTTATGCGGAATGGGCACTAAAGAATAACATCAGTATTTTGATGGATAAGCCCATTACCTCTCCGCGTGATGTCAGTACCAATATTGAATCGGCAAAACAGATATACAAAGATTATCTCGACTTGGAAAATATGTTGAAACAGAGCACCGCCAAGTTTTATATCACATGCCAGCGGCGAAATCACGCGGGATATGTGTTTATTAAGAAAATGTTGAAAGCGTTCATCGCTGAATATAGAATCCCCGTTTCTTATATTGATATCTATCACGCTGATGGTGCGTGGAGTTTGCCGCACGAATTTGGAAAAGAGAACCATCCGTACAAATATGGATATGGTAAGCTGATGCACTCCGGCTACCACTTTATTGATTTATTTGCATGGATTGCCCAAACCAACCTTGACTTTACATGTGTTCGACCTGATAGCGCCAAGATATATACTGCACGATTTACACCGAACGATTTCTTTAAACAAATTCCGGAAGGCGTTTATGATCGTTTTTTTCCTCATAGGCAATGTGGCGAGTTTTATCGTGCATATCATCGTGAGGATTATGCACATTACGGCGAGCTGGATGCCTATATTGTGTTGCAGCTGATGCGTGGCCGGGATGTGGTCACCACCAGCTCAATAAACTTACAGCAAAATTCATATTCTGGAAGAGGATGGTTTGATTTACCTGATGACACCTATAAAGGCAACGGCCGTGTCCGGCATGAACGCGTAACTATCCAAGTTTCTCATTTGTTGAATATACAAGTTCATTCTTATCAATCTCATGAACAAAAGGAGACGAGCACGGTGGGCGGTAAGGACCACTTTGACATACTTATTTTTCGCAATAAAAGGCTCATTGGAGGAGAGGAGTTTACGAAGATTCCTATCGGCGGGGATATGAAAGAAAAAAATGCAGGAGATCGGTATTATCTGGGCCACAACGAAAAGGCGCGCGAACTTACGATGCTCAATTTTATTGAAGGCAAAGACGATGAATCTGAATTTGCTAAGCATAGATTTACCAACCAGCTTCTGTCAAATATATACCGCTCAATCGCTCTGGGCGTAGAGACCGGTAATGCCCAAGCCACCTTCAAAATACATGGATAATAAAAACAACAAGCAAGTGTACAATATCGGGCCGGTGTCATACATATGGCACAAAATTTTTGTGGATAATAACATTCCCGCGGGTGGAGCGGTTATCGAAGTAGCGCCTGGCCATGAACCAAAAATCTGCCACGCGCTGTCTTTGTTAAGATTTAAGGGTTGTTTATTTCTCATAGAGCCGGATGCCGTTGCCGCCGCTCATGCGCTGTCGGCCTATAGAAGAATATTGCCCGATGCGTGCGTTTGGGCTATTGTCAAACCCTTGCAAGACGTAAGGGTGGGAATGGATGTGCCTGTCGGAGTTGATGCACTTGTTGCGAGTCATCCATTTGATGATATGGTGATAGCCGCAATTCTCAAGCGGCCTTCTTTCTTTTCGGAGGAAATGAAGGAAAGGGTCATTATCTCTGCCTCCTCGCACGCCCTGTATGATACTATGCGTGATGGGGATTATACGGTTGGGACAATAAAAACGGTTGCCGTATGGAAGAAATGTGTTTCACGATTGAAACCGAATCTATTCATTGCCAGCCAGTATCCCAGTCGGACATTGTACTTGAAAAAATTGCTTAAGCGGCAGAGTAGCGGTTTTGCTGTTTTGGCGCAGTTAAAGAAATTCTATAAGGATTTTTTGGTTGAGCGGGATTATCCGACCTTCGGCTTCAAAGGAGAATCACGCTGGTGGATCGTTGTAGACAAACGAAGTTCCAAGTTGGTACCTACTGGTTTTTCCACATTAGCCTAACCCTTTTTCAAATAATGCCGATTGGAGAAGAAGTTGGATTTTACGGGTGAGTTGGGATATAGTGATGCTATGGAAAGATTAAAATTAGTGGTATGAACAACCGCCATTTAACAACGGCTATCGAGGCTGCGCGGGCGGCGGGAGCGGTCATAAAAAAGCATTTTCGCGGAACTGTCATCATCGAGGAAAAAAGCGACGGATCGTTTGTAAGCATGGTTGACAGGGGGGCGGAGAGAGCGGCTCTTGGCGTAATCGAGGGGCAATTTCCGGTGCATTCAATTGTAACAGAGGAGGCGGGGGTTTTTGACCGCGACCCCGATTCGATCTGGTACATAGACCCGCTTGATGGTACGACGAATTTTTTGCACCACGTGCCCTTTTTTTGCGTATCGATCGGGTATGCGCACAAAGGAGTGTTAGAGGCGGGCGTGATTTTTGATCCGGTTCACGAAGAGCTTTTTTGTGCGGAGCGCGGCGGCGGAGCATTCTTAAACGGAAAAAAAATCGAAGTTTCAAATCCTGAATTTAAGAACGCCGTTATCGGGGCATGCAGGTCGTCGGAGATTGCGAAGAAAAAACTCGGTCTCAAGATGGCCCAGGCCCTTGAAGAGCGCGTGCACGGTGTGAAGTTTATGGGGTCGGCGGCGCTTGAGCTCGCGTATACGTCATGCGGCCGCTTTGACGGTTTTGTCGGACTTGCGGTGAATTCGTATGACGTTTCCGCCGGAGTTTTGATATGCGAGGAGGCGGGAGCGGAGACGGTAACGCACTCCGGAAAGCCGGCGACGTTTTTGGATAAGGATTTTGTGATCGGCAACAAGGAAATCACGTTACAGATTGTAAAGTATATAAAGAAAGCTAAAGTGTGACTGTGAAAAAGCACACATGTTAGAAAAGCACAAACAAAAACCGCTTTAGTTTATATTCTGCGTTTTTAGATTCTGCGTTTTTATTTTTAATTTAATCGAAAAATGTATGGTGATGATTAATAAGTATATGTTCCGCGAATACGACATTCGCGGACGGATAGACAAAAAAGACGAATTGAATCAGGAAGCCATTCGTGCGATCAGCCGGGCGTTTGCGACGTTTTTGAAACGGAGGGGAATCGGGCAGGCGGTGGTCGGGCACGATGCGCGGCCGTATTCGAAAGAGGTGAAGGACCTGACGGTATCCGCCCTGCGCGAGTCGGGGGTCGACGTAATTGAGATTGGTCAGGTGCTTGTTCCTATTTTTTATTTTTCCCAATATCACTTGAGAAAAAAAGGCGGCGTTATGATTACGGCGTCTCACAATCCGTGGGGATGGAGCGGCTTTAAACATGCGTATGATTTTTCGACAACGCTCATGCCCCGGGACGTGAAAGAGATATATGATATTGCGATAAAAGGCGATTTTGTTTCAGGAATGGGCGGACTCGAGCAATACCCCGATATTATTGATGTATATGCCAAGGATGTGCTGGGGCGAGTCCATCTGACCCGGCAGTTGAAAGTTTTGGTTGATGCGGGAAACGGAACGGCGGGACCGATCGTTCCCGAGATTTTGCGGAAAGCCGGGTGTGAAGTC
>MHQO01000016.1:1722-12297 GCA_001820675.1 Candidatus Sungbacteria bacterium RIFCSPLOWO2_01_FULL_47_10 | reverse complement strand
CACGGAATTGAGCGAAAAACGGGATCACGACGCAAACCCGAGTACGATGGGAATGCTGGATGCGATGTCGCGCGGCGTGAAGTCGTCCGGCGCCGATATCGGTTTGGGTTTTGACGACGATGGAGACCGTGTTGGGGCGGTTGACGAACGGGGCGAGATTGTTTGGCCGGATCGTATTCTGATTCTTCTTTCCCGCGCGATTCTTGAACAAAAGCCCGGCGCAAAAATCGTTTTTGACGTAAAATGCACCGAAGCGCTTCCTGAGGACATTAAGGCGCATGGCGGGGAGCCGATTATGTGGAAGACGGGGCATTCATATATAAAACAGAAAGCAAAAGAAGTCGGAGCGGCACTGGCGGGGGAACGATCGGGACACATTTTTTTCCACGAAGGGTATTACGGATACGACGACGCGACATTTGCTGCCCTAAAGCTTCTCGATTTCATTTCAAAAAATCCTTTTACGGTTTCCAAAATAATCGGCAGTCTTCCGCGGTACGTAACGTCTCCCGTGTGGCATGCGCCGGTGAGTGACGCGGAAAAATATGGAATCGTTGAAAAAATCGCGGCAGATTTTAAAAAAGAATACGGTGCGAATAAAGTGATCGATATTAATGGCGCGAGGGTGTATTTTGAAAACGGCTGGGGCCTGATTCGCGCCTCTTCGAATGTTTCCGCCCTTGTTTTGGTATTTGAAGCAAAGACGGAGGAAGGACTGAAAAAAATTGAAGCGGTTTTTCGCGAAAAACTTTCAAAATTCCCAGAGGTCGGCAAAAAATGGGAGAGCGGATAACATCAACCTCGCTCGCCTCGCTTTCGCTCCCACGAAGCGGGTCGAGAACATACGTTAAACCGTAAGGAGTCAAAATTAAGTTAGTGTGGCACTAGCCGCAAAAGCCCGGCGGGCTTGCGTTCAAAGAGGCCGGAACCTCAATCCATTATGATCCTTCGTCAATTAACTTCGGCATTGAATAAGACATTCAGCGCAAAAGACCTTATTTTTATGGCGGCTCTTTTTGTTGCCCTTGCGCTTTTCAGCCGCTATTTGGAATTAAAGCAGAGGCCTGCGCCCGAACCCGTTGCTTGCACCCAGGAAGCGAAACTTTGCCCCGACGGGTCGTATGTTGGCCGCACCGGCCCGAATTGCGATTTTCAAGAATGTCCGGGCGTTGAAAAAGAGGAATTAAGAGTTGGGAATGGATTTGATTCAGCAGGCCTGAAAACTTATAAAAATGAGCTTTTTTCCTACGAAATCAAATACCCGGATGGATTCATTATAGTCGATAAGCCAACAAATCCTGACGCAAAAATCCTATACTCAGCAAAAGAACCGAACGGTTTCTTCTCCCTATTTATAAGTGAGTTGAGATTTCGAAAAGGTCATGAGATTGATCGGTTTGTTTATAATTATTATCCCTTTGATGATGCGAGTTTTGCTGATGGAATTAATATTAAGGATCAACAATTGATAAATAATATTACTGTTTATCCATATGTTCTGGTGAGCAGTGGTTCACATACTTATTTTTTTTCTTATTGATGAATACTCAGGGATACAGATAAACTATTTTGACGGACCCATCGTATCAAACCCGTACGCAGAGGACTATGAAAAAATTATTCACTCCTTTCGCGTCATTAATTTTATTCGTACAAATGACCCAGTTCAATGGAAAACATATAGGAATGAAAAATATGGTTTTGAAATAAAATATCCGCAAGATTTGATTATCAATGAAAATTCTCCCGACCCGGCGAGTGGTAGCGGATTTACATTCACTACAAAAAATTATTATAATAAATTTGATAAATCAGTTTTACGTGTTTACGTCCTTCCAAAAAATTCCTTTTATGGATTGTCAATGGAAATGCAATTTGAAAATCTAAAAAAAGATTCACGAGTTGAGGTGGTAAAACAAGCGCATACACTTGTTGATGGACTTGGCGCGGAATATATAATTTTGAGATCCGGCCCACCCACGGAATCTAGGGAGTGGTATATTGCAAAATTTGTTTCTGATGATACCGATCAATATTTTCAGATTGAAGGGCCAGATATTTCCGGCGCACTTTCCCTTGATGAGTTTCTTATGATCCTTTCAAGTTTTAATTTTATCAAATAATGTTGCTATGTTAATAGATATCATTCGCGTTCCCATAAAAATGGAGACTGTGCAAGAGCATGCGAAAGATCAGTTCGGAATTTTGTTAAGATGGTTGTCGATAAACTCACTACCGAATTCAAAAAGAATATGGAATAAGAAGAACTTTTGCGAAAAAAGAAACGCCTATAAACAATAATGGATACTGCTATCTTAATTTTACTCATTCCTATCATGGCGGGCCTTATCGGTCTTGCGTGGTTTGTCATGCGGCTTTCAAAAATGAGTCAAACGGGGGACTCAGACGCAAAAGCGCTCCTGATGCTTCAAAATCAGCTGAATGATCTGAACCGTGCAATGGATGCAAAACTCGGCGAATCGACTCGGATGGTTCAGCATCAATTTACGGAATCGGCAAAAATCATTCGGGACGTCACAGAACGGCTTACCAAGCTTGATGAAACCAACCGGCAGGTTGTTAATTTCGCGGATCAACTGCAGAATCTTCAGAATATTCTCCAGAACCCCAAACAGCGGGGAGTTTTGGGCGAATATTACCTCGAAACCGTCTTGAAAAATGTTCTTCCGCCCGGCAGATTCCAGATGCAGTATTCGTTTAAAGACGGTGAAATAGTGGATGCGGTCATTTTTCTCGATAAAAATAAATTTATTCCGATTGATTCAAAGTTCTCCCTCGAGAATTACAACCGCATTCTTGAGGAAAGAAATGCGCAGGAACGGGAACGTCTCGAAAAACTGTTCCGCCAGGATCTGAAAAATAGAATTGATGAAACGTCAAAATACGTGAGGCCTGAAGAAGGGACGATGGATTTCGCGTTCATGTTCATTCCTGCGGAGGCGATTTATTACGATCTCTTGGTTAACCAGGTCGGCGCGGTAAAAGTAAATACACGCGATCTTATCGAATACGCGTTTCGCGACAGGCGCGTGATTATCGTTTCTCCGACCTCTTTTTTGGCGTATCTTCAGACCGTTCTTCAGGGGTTAAAAGCGCTTCAGATCGAGGAGTCCGCAAAAGAAATACGGAAGCGCGTCGAGGAGCTCGGAAAGCATTTATCGTCATACGACCAATTTATGAAAAAACTCGGCGCGAATCTCGGCACGACCGTGAATATGTATAACAGCGCCTATAAAGAATTCGCAAAGATCGACAAGGACGTGTTACGGATAACCGGAGAAGGGGTGGGGATTGAAGTGAAAGCGATTGAAAAACCGGAAGAATGAACACGAAATACTCCGTAATGGGACTACGGGGCATTCTGGACAAACAATAAATTTGCATTCGTGTTTAAAAATTATCCCTTTTGCATATTCGCCAATTCGCGCGAATTGGCGAATATGGCGGAGAAAATATTGGTCGCATATACAAAAACAAAATTATTATAAAAAATAAATTTTTATGAAGCGCTGGTCAATTGTTTTTAAAACATTGGGGAATATAAACCGGTTAAAAATCATTAAGCTTTTGGGCGATGGTAACGCCTTGAGCGTATTTGATATTGCGGGTAAGTTAAAAATTTCCCCGAAGGCCGCGTCAAAGCATTTGATTATTCTGCATCACTTAGACGTACTGCATAATAATGGCAGAGAAGGGCATGTATTTTATTTTTTGAACACAAAAATGCCAAAAGATTTTATGAGGGTCGTGAAGCTTCTGAAGTAATACAACGAAGTCGTTTTTTTTGGTTTGCCCGGTTTAGAGAACAATTCGCGCGAATTGGCGAATGAATTTTATTTTTTATTTTTATCGTTGATTAAAATTTTTATAGAGACTCCGTTTTTATACCTTTTCAAAAATGAAAAACCCGCCAGAGGCCGAAGTCGGCGTGGCGGAAACTTCTTATCATGTCTCAGCACTTTTTATGGTTGTGTTATTGGAGAAGGTCGTTGCTTACTGCGTTGCATGGAACGGTCGTGATGCTGGCAACATGGTTAAAGCCATATGACCTGCTCAAGATCACGGCGAAACAGAGCCCCGTGCGATAGTCTTTGGCATATTTGATACTCCGAACAATATCCTTTACATCGTTATTGCTGGTATTTTGTGTGGAAACTCCACATGCCGTAACAAGGATTGCTATTGCCGCGGAAATTAGAAGGGTATGGAACTTCATTGCTGTTTCCTCCTCGTCCTTTGGTTTTCTTTCTTTTCGGGCTCGTGCCGACTTTTTATCGAAAAAGCGGGTTCGGATTCAACAGCGGTGTTTTGAAGCTCGGTGAAAATCCATCATACCGTTTTCGGATTTCCCCTAAACTCAATTTTTTGGCGTTTTCCCATTCATGGTCAAGCTTACAGTCATGGTTCGTGATCGCGAGGATTTCTTTGCCATCCTCCGTTATACGAAAACCAAGCGTACCGTCGCTATCCCACCACCATGCGGCATCAATAATGAGTCCGTCTTCATGAAACGTAAATCCTTCACCATGGGACAATGCGCCATCACCGGATGTCATACCGTATTCCATACAGAATCGAAAATGCTCGTCGTCTGTCCAACGACGCCCATCAGGACGCACATCGAATGTTTCGTAACAGCCGACACCGTCACCGACGAATGTGATGGCGCGAAGAAGTTCTCCGGCTCCGTTCGGCCCCATCTTCTTCAGGAGTGTTTTCATGCTGAGCATGTTCGTTCTTTTCTCCTTGGGTTTGGCTGGTTTACCTGCTCGCGAGCCGTCGGTCGTGTTTCTTGCGGGTGATGCAAGAGCACTCGCAACCTTTGCATTCTTCGCGATATGCGCGGCGGAGTGCTTCCGTGAGTGACGCGATCGCTTCTTCGGTCAGAAGTTTCTTTTCCACCTGCGCAAAACTTCCCGGCATTCTTTGCATTTCCTGACGTGTTGGCGAAGAGTGAACCCCTTGAAGCCATAGATCGCAAACGGAAAAGAAGCGAACCCCGCGATGAGAACGACGATTAAAATGAGCATTTCCATGCCTATTCCTCCTCGTCCTTTTGTTTTCAACAGGAAAAGCCGTTTTTCAGGCGTTTTCCGGACTGGGATAATTATATCATAATATTTATTATGGTGTCAATGTTGCACACTTTTTTAATCCGTGGTTACCTATAAAAGGCGAGAAGCGCATAAATATAGGTGGCTCACCGATTTCTTTCGTAGTGGAACAAGGATCGGAAGAATAACCATTTGCAATTCGCCGGATGAGCACTCATTTGTAGATTGGCATCACATATTATTGTGTCGGAACAAGTCATAAAAAAAAGATATTTGAGCGTTTTCATCATTCTTGCCGCCTTTCTCCTCGGGCTTTTTGACGCACCCCAGTATTGGAACCGGAGCGTTGATTTGGTGCGGGCAAAAACAGGCATTTCCGATATCGGGTTATTGAATATCATGCCGCCCGTGTTTCAGCCGTTTCGGCTCGGCCTTGATCTTATCGGAGGGACGCATCTCGTCTACCAGGCGGATCTCTCAAGCGTCTCGACGCCCGATTGGGGAGATTCCATGCAAGCGCTTCGGGATGTCATTGAACGCAGGGTCAATATTTTCGGCGTTACCGAGCCCGTGGTTCAGGTTGAAAAACGCAATGAGGATTATCGCCTGATTGTCGAGCTTGCGGGAATACGCGATATCAACGAGGCGATCCGCCTTATTGGAGAAACTCCTTTTTTGGAATTTCGGGAACCGCGACCGGAGGAGGAAACGAAGTCAATTCTCGAGTCGCAGGAAAAAGGCGAGATGCTTGATGAAGATCCTTATTTTTTTGCATCCCCGTTGAATGGAAAATATCTCCGGCGTTCTGCGGTTGATTTTGATTCGACAACAAACAAGCCTGTCATCAGTCTTCAATTCAACGATGAAGGAACCAAACTTTTTGAACACATTACCGAGCGAAACGTCGGGAAACCGGTCGGGATTTATCTTGACGGATACCCGATTTCAGCGCCGGTGGTGCGCGAAAAAATTTCCGGGGGACAGGCCCAGATAACGGGAACATTCACGCCAAACGAAGCGAAACAGCTTGTCGGGCGTCTTAATTCCGGAGCGCTTCCCGTGCCGATTCGTATCATTTCCCAGCAGTCGGTTGAGGCGTCATTGGGCAGTGTTTCGCTTGCACGGAGCGTGAGCGCGGCTTTATATGGATTCGTTGCCGTCGCGGTATTTATGCTTTTTTGGTATCGCTTGCCGGGATTAATTTCTATCCTCGCGCTTTTGGTATACACATCGATCGTTCTTGCGGTCTTCAAGTTTATTCCGGTAACCCTTACGGCGGCAGGTATTGCGGGTTTTATACTTTCGCTCGGCATGGCGGTTGATGCGAACATTCTTATCTTTGAGCGATTCAAGGAGGAACTCCGAAGAGGAAGGAATATGGAGGATGCGCTGAAAGAAGGATTTTCACGCGCGTGGACTTCGATTCGCGATTCGAATGTTTCAAGCATAATTACCGCACTAATTTTATATTGGTTCGGAACTAGTCTTGTGCGTGGGTTTGCGTTGACGCTCGGCGTCGGAGTCCTTATCAGTATGTTTTCGGCAATTACGGTCTCGCGGACGTTTCTCTATGCGCTGTTGAGCCCGAGATTTCAGAGGGTTAGGTTTTTATTTTTAAGCGGCGTTTCACGATAAAATTCGAAGCACGAAATCCTAAATTCTAAACAAATTAAAATTTTCAAAATTCAAAACACCAGACAGTTTTTAGGATATCAGGATTTAGAATTTTTATGGCTATTATTCCAAACAGAAAAATCTTTTATATTTTTTCCGGAACTTTGTTGCTCGCAAGCATTATTTCGCTTTTGGTTTTCGGCTTGAAGACGGGCATCGATTTTACGGGAGGTTCTCTTCTGGAGGTCGAGTATTCGGAGGGGCGCGTGCCGCCGGACGAAATACGGGGCACGCTTGAGGGGTTTGGGCTCGGCAATATTGTGATTCAGGAAACCGAGAATGAGGGATTTATTCTGCGGTTTAAAGAAGTTGATGAGGATACCCATCAGAAAATTTTGTCTGCCTTGCGGGGCGGCGGCGGGGGAGTTTTTGAAAAACGTTTTGTCGCAATCGGTCCGACCATAGGACGCGAATTAAAGGAGCGTTCTTTGTGGGCGATCTTTGTTGTGCTTTTCCTTATCGTGCTCTATATTGCATGGGCGTTCCGAAGGGTATCGAAGCCGGTATCTTCGTGGAAATACGGCGTTGTAGCGCTCATAGCGCTTTTTCACGACGTGCTTATTCCGGTCGGGCTTTTCAGTATTCTCGGCAGATTTGTGCCCGCGGAGGTTGATACGCTTTTTGTAACCGCCCTATTGACAATTTTGGGCTTCTCGGTACATGATACAATAGTGGTGTTTGACAGAATCCGCGAAAATTTGAAAAAAGCGGGGAGCAGGATTGAATCATTCGGAGAGCTGGTGGAAGGAAGCGTGAAAGAAACATTTGTCCGGTCGATAAATACGTCATTTACAGTGCTCTTATCGCTTTCTGCGGTGTTTTTGTTCGGCGGGGAATCGGTCAAATATTTCACTTTGGCACTCATTGTCGGGGTGGTTGCGGGAACCTACTCTTCTATATTTATAGCAAGCCCGCTCCTGGTAACCTGGCAGGAGTGGGAGAAAGACAGGAAAAAGTAATTTAGAAATAAAGATTTTGCCACTTGACATATTTTTTATGTTATTCTATAATTTATTATCAACTAATTCATCGTATTTCGCTTTAAAAGGTGCGAAATACTTCTAAAAACAATGGAGCGTATCACTCTTTCGGTCCATCCAAAGGATGCGGCCGCAAAAATATTAAAGGCGGTTTCTCACAAGCGAACCGAGGATATTTTGGCGAGGCGTTTTGGCCTGAAAGGCGGCAGGCGCCACACGCTTGAATCGATCGGGAAGTCATACGACATCACTCGCGAGCGGGTCAGACAAATAGAAGAAGCGGCGTTGAAAACGCTTTCGGAAAATCCTGCGGCACAAGTCGAGCTGGCATCACTTGCGCCGATATTGAAAAATCATCTTATGAACCACGGGGGCGTTTCGGAAGAGCGGCGTTTTTTTGAGAGTATCGCGGATTCCAAGTATCATCCGCATGTTCATTTTTTGCTTGCTTTGGGTAAACCGGTTTTGCGCACGGAGGAGGATGGCGAGCACCATAATCGGTGGCACGTGAACGAAGAGGTGCTGAAGAAAGCAGAGACGGCAATACGAAGCGCTATGGACGAACTTGATAAAAAAAAGACGGTCGTATCGGAAAACGAACTTTTGGATACGATAAACCGCCACGCCAAGGAAGTATTCGGTGAAACAAAAGATCATAAGTCGCTTCGTTCCTATATGGGCATAACGAAGCTGATTGGAAAAAATCCGTACGGAGAATACGGGTTGGTAACATGGCCGGAAATAAATCCGCGCGGCGTTAAGGATAAGGCCTATGCGGTTCTGGCAAAAGCCGGCAAGCCCCTTCATTTCGTCGATATCGCGAAATTGATCAATAAGACGGGATGGTCAAAAAAGAGCGCCCATCCGCAGACGGTGCACAATGAATTGATTAAGGACAACCGATTCGTTTTGGTGGGAAGGGGATTGTATGCTCTTGCGACATGGGGATATGAACCCGGTACGGTCAGCGATGTGCTGGTTTCGATTTTGCAAAAAACGGGTCAGCCGCTTTCAAAAGAGGAAATTGCGCGCCGGGTTCTTGAAAAGCGGCTTGTCAAAGAGAATACCGTTTTCCTGAATTTGCAGGATAAAAAAAGATTTAAAAAAGTTGAAGGAGGATATACGCTTGTTTAATTCAGAATTCCTTAAACGGCAAAGCAATCAGGTTTTAGGCAGGGCGCACAACTCAAAATTTTGTAAACTTGCTTCGCGGGAATTTGCGAAGCAAGTTTTATAGTAGAAAAAAATTAATTTCCTCGCCGATTTTTGAATTTGACAATTGTGGCATATTTATGCTATAATAATAATGATCCGCGGTGAGAATCGCCGGTACCGGCGTCCGATTGTCGCGGGGTTGTGCCTTCGGGGTATCGTGGTGGTACGGCGGCTCATGCGCTTATTTTAGCAAAAAATAAGGCATCGGGCCGTTCTTGATTATTGATGACGTAATGCCCCGTGTTATGAGACGATAATCCACTGTCCAGTTGCCGGACATGTGGTATAGTTAAGGTATATGGAGACTATTGAATTTTTTAAACTCCAGCTTAGTATTTTTTTAAGGGTTTGGCCCTATGTGCAGTTGACGTGGTGGGCGTGGTTTCCGCCTCTTTTGGGATGGGGGGCGTGGGAGATGTGGAAGCTTTATCTAAAGGTGCGCTATTTTTCGCGCCTGAAATGGGTTTTGCTCGAAGTCCGCATCCCGAAAGAAATTGCAAAGCCGCCGCAGGCAATGGAGCAGATTTTTGCGGGACTCCACTCCGCATTCCGAAATTTTGATTTTGAGGAAAAATATTGGCAGGGGCTTCAAACAGATTATTTCAGTTTTGAAATCGTAAGCATCGGCGGCACGCTCCATTTTTATATTTATACCCCCACCGACTACCGGAACCTCGTCCAATCGCTCGTCTATGCCCAATATCCGGAAAGCGAAGTGCGCGAAGTTGAGGATTATATGACAACACTTCCTTCCAACATTCCAAACGATGAATGGAATTTATTCGGCACGGAATTCAAACTTGCAAAACAGGATGCCTATCCCATACGGACATATAAGGATTTTCTCATCGAGGATATTTCACTCAAAGAAGAAGCGCGCAAGGTTGATCCGCTCTCCGCAGTCGCCGAAGTGATGGCCAATATCAAGCCGCATGAATATATTTTCATCCAATTTTTGAGCCGGCCAACCGGGGATGATTGGAAAAAAGAGGGCGAGGAACTTATCGCGAAGCTTGCAGGCAGGGACGTGCTGAAGCCCAAGAGCGGTATCTTTGGTTTTGGGAGTTATGATCGGTTTGAATTGGGTGAAATATCTAAAATTTTTGGTAGCGGAGAAACGCCTGAAAAACCCAAAAAAGATCAAAAATCGCTTGATATGCTCATGGCGAGACTTACGCCGGGAGAGACCGAAGTGATTAAGGCAATTGAGCGCAATATTTCAAAAATCGGATATGAAACCATACTGCGGTTTACCTATATCGGCAGAACGGGGGATTTCAGCATGATGAATTTTGCGGCAATGCAGGGCTGTCTGCGTCAATTTAACACGATCAATCTGAACAGTTTTAAATCGCAGTCAAAGGCGATGACGACGGCAAAGTGGTATAACCCGTGGAAGGCGCGGGTGAAGCTGAAAAGAAAGCGACTGTATTATAAGCATTTCCGATTGCGCAATCCTTTTACCCGTATGAGATTGCTGAAATCAAAGCCGTTCGTTTTCAATATTGAGGAACTTGCGACCGTGTATCACTATCCCGGAGGAACTGTCGGGGCTCTTACGACCCAGCGAATTGAGGCAAAGAGGGGAGAGCCGCCCCGAGAGTTGCCAATATAGTATTATTGTGGTATAA
>MHQO01000016.1:0-1683 GCA_001820675.1 Candidatus Sungbacteria bacterium RIFCSPLOWO2_01_FULL_47_10 | reverse complement strand
TAGTGTTTGGGGTGTGGGGTTTAGGGTACGACAATGGTACGCTTCCGCCGGACGCGGAAAACACCGAACGCTGAACGCTAAACGCTCAATTGAGCGAAGGAAACAACATAACATATTTCGCCGAGACGAATTTTCGCAACCAAAAGAAAAAATTCGGAATCAAAATACAGGACCGGCGAAAGCACATGTATATTATCGGAAAAACAGGCATGGGGAAGACCACGCTTCTTGAAAATATGACGATTCAAGATATTGTAGCCGGAAGGGGTGTTGGCATTGTTGATCCGCATGGAGAATTTGCCGAAAAGATGCTTTCGTTCGTTCCGAAAGAAAGGATGAAAGATGTAATCTATTTTAATCCCGCCGATATGAAATTTCCCCTCTCGTTCAATCCCATGGAAAAGGTTGTGATTGACCAGCGCCACCTCGTTGCTTCGGGTCTTCTCGGTGTTTTTAAAAAGATATGGCCCGATGTATGGTCTCCCCGGATGGAATATCTTTTATCAAATGCCATTTTGTCGCTTCTTGAAATTCCGGGCTCAACCCTTCTTGGCATTAATCGGATGTTTGCCGAGAAGGATTTTCGGAAACGTATTGTTGCCCAGCTTACCGACCCTGTTGTGAAAGCTTTTTGGGAAAAAGAATATGCCCAATATCAGGAACGGTTTGCAACCGAAGCTTCGGCCGCTATTCAAAATAAAGTAGGCCAGTTTATTTCAAATCCTTTGATTAGAAATATTGTCGGACAGGAAATATCCTCGTTTGATATCAGGAAAGTAATGGACGAGGGAAAGATCCTTGTCATGAATCTTTCAAAGGGTAAGATCGGGGAAGAAAATTCCCGGCTTTTAGGCGCGATGCTTGTGACGAAAATTTATTTGACCGCGATGACGCGGGTTGATATTCCCAACGAAGAGGATCGGCGCGATTTTTATCTCTATGTCGACGAATTCCAGAATTTTGCCACCGAGTCGTTCGCAAGTATTCTTTCCGAGGCGAGAAAATATCGTTTGAATTTGGTTTTGGCGCATCAATATATCGCGCAGATGGACGAAACGGTCCAGGACGCGGTTTTTGGCAACGTCGGAAGCATGATTGCGTTTCGGGTTGGAGCGCAGGACGCGGAGCTTCTTGAAAAAGAATACAGCCCCGAATTTGTCATCCAGGACCTTGTCAATCTCGGTTTTGCCCAAACCTATTTGAAACTCATGATCGATGGAATTGCCTCTCGTCCTTTTTCAGCCCTAACACTTCCGCCATTTCCCATACCAAAAGAAGGTTTTAAAAATGAGATCATTAAAATGTCGCAAGAGAAGTACGGCATGGCGCAATCGAAAGTTGAGGAAAATATACAGGAGTATTTCAGCCGGGAAAAGGAAGTAAAATCCGAAGAAAGCGGGTCGGGAAGTCCGGTTCCGAGAACCGGCATGGCGGATGATCGAAAGCCGCGGGAGCCGGCGCGAAAACCCTTTGAGGCATTCTGCGCGGTTGACGGAAAAAAGATTCTTGTTCCATTTGAACCTGACAAGCGGAGACCCGTATATTGCGAAGAACATCTTGAGATGATCCGAGCGGGGAAGCTTGATAAACCCGCGAATAGCGATCGCGATGACCGGAGCCAAAGACCGCCGGATCGGTATCGTGAAGGACCTTCGGAGCGAAACCAGGATCGAAGGTTCGACA
>MHQO01000015.1:1735-12311 GCA_001820675.1 Candidatus Sungbacteria bacterium RIFCSPLOWO2_01_FULL_47_10 | reverse complement strand
TTGGCGTTGGCGACTATTGTTTTGGCTTTTGCCTAACACCAGCGAGTGAATTATGGATAAATGACCGCACATTTGATACCCTAAATAAGGATATGAAGAATCACAGAACCATAACAACCACCAAAAGAGAAACGCAACGATTTGCGTTCTTGCTGGCAAAAAAACTAAAAAAGGCCGGGCACGCGAAGCTCGCCGCGGTTATTGCGCTTTCCGGGAATCTCGGCTCCGGCAAAACGACGTTCGTTCAGGGTTTTGCGAAGGGGTTGGGAATTAAAGGTGTGCCCAAAAGCCCGACGTTTATTTTGATGCAGACCCTCGTAATCGGCAACCAGCCCCTCGACGCGGCTCGGGGCAGGCAACCGACCCCGGGGTTTCCTTCGGCTACATGTAGGATAAATCGTTCGGGACGGGCAACCAACAACAAAAGATCCTTTGTTTGTTTGGTGCATATCGATGCGTATCGAATCGAGAAGCCCGCCGAACTTGAACATCTCGGCTTTAAAGAAATTTTGAAGGATCCGCACACCATCACTGTCATCGAATGGGCGGAGAAGGTGAAAGAACTTCTGCCAAAAAATACAATGTGGATTTATTTTGAACATGCGGGGAAAAACAAAAGACACATTACAATAAAATCCTAATTTCTAAATCCTAAACAAATCCAAAATCACAAATCCAAAATTCAAAACGCATATTTCATATTTGTTTTTTTGAATTTAGAAATTGTTTAGAATTTAGGATTTCGAATTCAGAATTTTTACCAATGAAATACGTTATTATTGATTCGAACGCAATCATCCACAGGGCGTTTCACGCGCTTCCTCCGTTTACGGCCCCGGACGGCTCGCCAACAGGGGCCGTATACGGCTTTACGTCCATACTATTGCGTATCTTAAAAGAACTGAAACCGGATTATATCGCGGCCGCTTTTGATACTGCCGCTCCAACATTTCGCCACGCCGCATACGAAAAATATAAAGCGCAAAGAGAACGCGCTCCGGACGAGCTCTACGAACAATTTCCAAAAACAAAAGAGGTTCTTAGGGCGTTCGCGATCCCTGTTTTGGAAAAAGAAGGGTTTGAAGCGGATGACATCATCGGAACGCTTGCGAAAACAATCCCGAAAAAAGACGCAAAAGCGGAAGTTATCATCGTAACCGGCGACATGGATGCGCTCCAGCTCGTCAACGAATGTGTTTCGGTATTCACCATGCGAAAAGGCGTTACCGACACCGTATTGTATGACAAAAAAGCGGTCTTTGATCGATTCGGCTTCGGCCCCGAAACCCTTATTGATTATAAAGCGCTTCGGGGCGATCCTTCGGATAACATTCCCGGAGTGCGCGGCATCGGAGAAAAAACGGCAACCGACCTTCTCAAAAAATATAAAACCCTTGAAAAAATATATGAACTCCTCGAAAAAGGAAAACTGAAAGAGCCCCCGGGAATTATTGAAAAACTTACGGCATCGAAAAACGACGCGTTTCTTTCAAAGAATCTCGCGACCATTGAGACCGGCCTTGATATTAAATTTTCTCCGGCAAAAACCGTCCAGCCGGACGCAAAAGCAATGAACGACATCGCAGAGGTTTTTGAACGGTTCGGATTCAAAAGTTTTCTTGCCCGTATGGCCCCGGAAAAATCAAAACAAGAAAAAGAAACAAACTCAACCCTGCCCTTTTCCGAACACATACAAAAAAATACCGCGCAGACCATAACGGAAAGATCCACCCTGCTGAAATTTTTCAAAAATAAAAGTGTCGCTCTTTTTTTCGATGAAGACGAGCATGTTCTTTTTGTTTCGGACGGTGAAGTCACGGTTCGGTCAACAATGGAATTACTTTCCGGCGCGCCGAATGACGAGATATCCCCGATCCAAACATGTGAAAAAATAATTTTTGACGCCAAGCCGTTTATAAAACAACTTTTGGCAAAAACCGGAACAGTGCTCGAAAAAAAATTTTTTGACATCACCATTGCCGGTTTTCTTCTTTCCACCGTTCCAAAAGACATCACCCCCGAGCGCCTCCTTGCTGCGCACATGAACGAATTCGTTTCGGGCGGACCGGAAATGTGGCTTCATCATTTCTTTCGGCTACGGAAAATCCTTGAAAAAAAACTTAAGGACGAGAACGCGTGGTATATATTCTCGGAAATGGAATTACCGCTTATCCCCATTCTTTCTCAAATGGAAAACAGGGGAATAAAAGTTGAAAAAGAGCCCTTAAAAAAGATGGGGAGCATTTTAAAAAAAAGGCTGGAGGTTATTACGAAAGAAATCCATACCGATGCGGGAGAAAAATTTAATATTAACTCAACGCAAAAACTTGCCTATATTCTTTTTGATAAATTGGAAATTGGTAAAGATATACACAAATTTAAGAAAACCCCCGGCGGCAAAATTTCAACCGATGAAGAACAGCTCGAAGACGTAAAGCTTCTGCACCCGGTAATTCCAAAAGTTCTTGAGTACAGAGAATTAATGAAATTAAAAAGCGCGTACGCAGATTCTCTTCCAAAACTTATCCAAGACGACGGACGAATACATACGTTGTACAATCAGACAAGAACTGCGACAGGGCGGCTTTCGTCCGAAGAGCCAAACCTCCAACATATCCCAATAAAAACTTCCCTGGGAAAAGAAATACGAAGAGCCTTTGTGGCGGATGCAGGGTTCACGTTTGTTTCGTTTGATTACTCACAGCTTGAACTGCGGATCGCTGCAGAGCTTGCGGGAGACCAAAAAATGCTGGAAGCGTTTTCCCGCGACCTTGATATTCACGCGCTTACCGCTTCGGAAGTCAACAACGTTCCCATTGAAAAAGTGACCCCTGAAATGCGCCGAGCCGCAAAAATCCTTAATTTCGGAATTCTCTACGGAATGGGAATGCGCGCGTTTGCCCGCGGATCGGGATTTTCCGAAGCGCAGGCAAAAAAATTCTATGAAGAATACTTCCGCGGTTTTTCCGGCATCAGGCGGTACATTGACGAAACGATCAAATCTGCAAAAAAGAACGGCTTTGTCCAAACTCGTTTCGGGCGGCGCCGGTATTTTCCGGGAATCACGGGTGGCGGCTTCCGCCAAGAGCGGGAAACTGAACGGATGGCGATCAATATGCCGATTCAAGGCACAGCGGCCGATGTAGTGAAGCTTGCAATGGTTGAGGTATCAAAGACGCTCAAGCGGTCCTATTCCGATTCCGAAAACGCGGTTCGTCTCCTGCTTCAAATTCACGACGAACTCCTTTTTGAAATTGCTGAAAGTGAAGAAATCATTGAGAAAGCGATAAAAGATATACGCAGGGCAATGGAAAGCGTTTGGAACGGAAGAGTGTATTTGAGCGTCGATGTAAAAAGCGGAAAGAATTGGGCGGATTTGAAGCTATATGCTCAAAAGTAATCCACAATTGGATAAAAGGGATTTGTAAAGCGTTGCGGATCATATTATGATGGAGATATGGCAAAAATAGGCGCCCACGAGGGCGAAGAACAGCTAAATAAAGCGAATCTTTTGGTGGTTGAAGACGATCTTTTTTTAAGGAACCTTCTGATAAAAAAGCTTATGGGAGAAGGATACGGAATATGGGAAGCAATTGACGGCCCCTCCGCCTTAAAAACGCTCGAAGAGAAGAAACCCCACCTGATCATACTCGATCTTCTCTTGCCGGGAATCGACGGATATGAAGTGCTGTCCCGGATTAAAAAAAGCACCGATCTTTCGAAGATTCCGGTGATTGTGCTTTCGAACTTGAGTTCGCAGGATGACGTTTCGCGGGCGGTGGAATTGGGGGCGGCGGATTATATCATCAAAGCGAATTTTACGCTTGAAGAGATTGTCGAGCGCATCAAGAAGCTTCTCAAAGAAAAATATTTTGAAGTGGTGTAGAAGGGCTCGTTTTTTTGCTTTTCCAAACCGCGAAGGTTTTCATGGCGCCTCCTCAAGACGGAGAACAATTGAAAAAAGAAAGTATTTTGGTTGTTGAAGACGATCTTTTTTTGCGTAATCTTCTCGTGAAGAATTTAATGAATGAAGGGTATGACGTTTGGGTTGCCGTTGACGGCCCCTCCGCCTTACAAACGCTCGAAGAGAAGAAACCCCACCTGATCATACTCGATCTTCTCCTGCCGGGAATCGACGGATATGAAGTGCTGTCCCGGATTAAAAAAAGCACCGATCTTTCGAAGATTCCGGTGATTGTGCTTTCGAACCTTGTTTCTCCGTCAGATATAAACAAGACCTTGAAACTCGGAGCCGCCGATTATCTCACAAAAGCGACATATACGCTCGAAGAGGTTGCCGAGAGAGTAAAAAAAGTCCTCAATGAAAGGTATCGTAAGGTCGGCTGACAGATTTGGTTTAAAAACGCCTCGAGGGAGGCGTTTTTAAACAGCAGGAGTGCGTGAATTGTGCAGAAGTTCATACACGACATGCTCGATGTTCATTTCACCGAGTTTTAATGCCTTGTCGAATTCAAGGAGTTTTCGGTATATGCGTTCAAGTTCCTCCGCATTCCGGCTTTTGATACGTACTAAAAATTTTTTAAAAACAAACGGATGGATGGTGAATTCCTTTTGAATTCGTCGGAGCGCTTCTTCATTGTTTTCATGTTTTTTTATAAGCATGAGATTCCTGAATGTTCCCGTGAGAGACGCAAAAAGATAGATGCCGCTTGCGTCCGTTTTTAGAAGCGAAAGAAGAAGGCGCGGCGCGGAAAGGCGGCGATCAAGGAGGGCATCAAGAAATACATATATTTTTTCTTCAGGGTCGAGGATGTTCGGAGGACGAACAGTAAACCCAAGGGCGATTTTATCAAGTTCTCCGGCAAGCCCCCACGAGTTATTCCGAAACTGCGCAAGAAGGATGCTTTTTTCCTGCTCCGAGAGGCGGAGATTTCGTTCGGTTGCCTCGCGCTCCAAATGCACTCGTGATTCTTGCCGCGTCAGGTCCTTAAATTCTTGTGATTTTGACGCATACGGCAGGAACTCGGCACATTCTTTCCTATGTACGATTTCGGCGTCCCAAAATAAAAAAATGGTGTTTTTTGAATCGCGCCATTTCGCAAGTTTTGGACGGATAAGGGTAAAAAGCCGGTCTTTTGCCGGGCGCGAGCCAGAACGCTCTTTCCCCAAAAAAGGACCCGAGCGCGAGAAGACCCATTCAATGATAACAATTTTTTTTTCTTGAAAGAGTGATCGGATGTCGCCGGATGCCGCGATCGTCCTGCCGTCGGTTTCTTCGGCATCAAATCGTTCGTATTCTAACGTGCCCCCGGATTTTTTCCGGAATTCTTCAATGATATGTTTCAATTTTATTCGCGAGCGATAGGTATCGGGGCCGGAGAGTGCATAAATCATGACGATTTTTTAGAGCGAATGTACCAGTTTGGTCAGCCGCGACTTGTTGCGTCCCGAGGCGTTTTTTTTGATAACGCCTGTTTTGACGGCCTTATCCAGCGCCTTATATAACAAGGGGAGAAGTTTTTTTGCTCCTTCTTTGTCTTTATTCGCGGCGGCCTTTCGGATATCACGAATTATTCCTCGCGCCGTCTCGCTTTTTTTGAGATTGTCCGCCCTTCGTTTTACGGACCGACGAAGCGCTTTTTTTGCTGATCGCGTGATTGGCATGTTCTTCCGTTATCACTCGGCCGCATTCAAAATGCGCAATGCAAAAATAAAAGTTGACCGAATGAATTATTATCTACTCAATCTATCACCGTGCAAAAAGTTTGTCAAATAAAAAGGCATTACCGTTCGGGTAATGCAAGCGTATTTTCGTACTCGTACGTCCTGGGAGTAAAAAAAGATTCTCTGTTCACGATTCTAAAAAAGCCGGCGAGGGCCACCTCTTCTTTTGGGAATAGCGACCCTGTTTCAAACGATGGCCGCGGAAATTCAAGAACGGGTGTTTTGGTAAACCCAAAGAGTCGGGTTGTGAACGTATTCGCTTCTGTCTCGCTAAATCCAGTGGCCGATATTTCATAGTGTCCGGGTCCAAGCGTGTCATATGTCATGACATACAGACGAACGCAGAACTGCGAAGATGAAAGATCGCGTGTTCCTGTTTTTGGGTCGCACCGGAAGCCGTCTGCGGCCTTCGGGGTTCCGAGAATGCGGCCCCGGAAGGGCGAGTGTGGAAATTGATACAGACCATTGATTATATATTGGGTCTCGGTAGGGGTTTCCGCATCTTGAGAGCGCGCGCGGAAATGCATTGACAGCACGACAAATAGTACGGTCACGGCAACAAGCACTGACAAAACAGCTGTTTTTGCATTCATCTTTTATTTCTCTCCTTTGTTGTGAAGAACTGGTATCATTGTACGGCGCGTGCGGCAGAGTTGTCAATTTGTTGTATGCTACGGGAACGCGGTTTCTGCAAAATTTTTTTATTACAGTTTAATCTTGTTTATTTGATTTCTTATTCTTGCCGCTAATTCAAAGTTTAACTCCTTTGCCGCCCGCTTCATTTCCCGTTCGAGTGCTTTTATAACTTCTTTTTTTGGGCCCTGCGGAATGAGCGGGGCCAATTCCTCTTCATTTCGCGCGTTCGCTTCTTCAAGCAATGATTTTCTAATCTCTTTTTGGATCTGTTGAGGGGTAATCCCGTGTTCCGCGTTGAAATCGGCCTGAATTTGACGCCTCCGTTCCGTTTCATCGATCGCCCGCTTCATTGAATCCGTAATGGTGTCGCCATACAGTATCACTTCGCCGTTCAAATGGCGCGCAGCCCTTCCGGTAATCTGTAAGAGTGTCCGCTCATTTCGCAAAAAACCCTCTTTGTCGGCATCCAAAATGGCAATAAATGAAACCTCGGGAAGATCCAGCCCTTCCCGCAACAAGTTAATGCCCACAATCGCGTCGTAATTCCCGAGACGCAGATCTTTTAAAATTTCCGGCCGGTCAAGCGTTTTAATTTCGGAATGAAGATATGTCGTTTTGACCCCCGCCTCTTGTATATATTCGGCAATGTCTTCCGCCAGGCGTTTGGTTAATGCCAGTACGAGCGAACGCTCTTTTTTTGCTGTCCGCTTTTTAATTTCGCGGATAACGTCTTTGATCTGTCCCGCGGTTTTTCGCACCGTAATTTTCGGGTCTAGAAGCCCGGTTGGGCGGATTAACTGCTGAATTATGAATGCTGAATTATGAATACCAAAACTGGCTTGTCCCACATGTTTAACATTCAGCATTCTGAATTCAGCATTTGATTTTTGCAGTTCATATTCTGCCGGCGTTGCGGACACATACACAACCGGCCCGATTTTTTCGTTAAATTCTGAAAATTTCAACGGCCGGTTATCAACGGCCGAAGGAAGGCGGAACCCATATTCAACAAGAACTTTTTTCCGCGCGTAATCTCCTTCGTACATTCCGCGGATCTGAGGAATTGTCGCGTGAGATTCGTCTATAACAGTAAGAAAATCGGTTCCGAAGCGGTGGCGGTAATAATCAATCAGGGTATAGGGAGGGCTTCCGGGCTCGCGAAATGAGAGGTGCCGCGAATAGTTCTCAATGCCGTTCGCATATCCCGTTTCGTGGAGCATCTCCATGTCAAAATTCGTGCGTTCGCCTATTCGTTGCGCTTCAAGAAGCTTTCCCGTGCGCTTCAATGCACCAACCCGTTCTTTCAGTTCTTGCTTTATGTTTTTTATGGCAAGCTCAAGCTTCTTCCGTGGAGTGACGAAGTGTTTCGCCGGAAACACTTTAATGGGATTTAAGATATATGATTTAGGATTTAAGACGCCGATCTTTCTGCCGGAAATATTTTTTATGCTGTTCCCGAAAAATTCTATGACGGTTATTTCTTCTCCTGACGGAGAATGGATCTCAACGGCATCGCCGCGCACGCGGAACTCTCCCTGGCGCGGGTCAAAATCGTTGCGGTGATACTGAAGTAAAACCAAATATCGCGCTACCTCGCGAGGCGAAATCTTCTGGCCAATCTTGAATTCCGTCGCGACTTTTTCATATTCTTCCGGATCCCCGATTCCGTAAATGCACGAAACCGAGGCAATAATGATGACGTCATTACGCGTCAGAACGCTTGCGGTTGAAGCATGGCGCAATCCGTCAATAAGTTCGTTAATCTTCGCGTCTTTTTCAATATAGGTGTCCGATTGCGGAATATATGCTTCCGGCTGATAATAATCGTAATAAGAAACAAAATAATGTACCGCATTTTCAGGAAAAAATTCCTTGAACTCCTGATAGAGCTGGGCCGCCAAAGTTTTATTATGTGATATGACAAGCGTCGGTTTTTGGACCCGCTCAATCACATTGGCAACGGTAAAAGTTTTACCCGAGCCGGTAACGCCAAGCAGGGTTTGGTGATTCGCCCCCGCGTTTAAATTAACCGTCAGTTTGTTGATGGCTTCGGGTTGGCCCCCTGTAGGCTTAAACTTTGAAACGAGTTTGAAGCTTGACATTTTTTATCAGCGCCGTATACTTATCACTGGTAACCTTGAAAAAGGAGACAAAAGAATGATCAAGAAAATCTTTGCATTCTCCGGAGTTGTCGCGTCTGTGTATATAGCAAGCTGGATGTTGGTTGTTTTGGTGAAATTAACTATTTATGGCTTTCCGGGCTGGCATGTTTTTCTATTTGCCAACCCAGAAGACGCCGTTATGGTTTTAATTTTTTCCGTGAGTGCAAGTATTTTTATCTGGATAAGACGACAAAAGAGCACGCCGCACACGGAACAATAGCCGTTCATGCCGCTTTATACAGCGGCTTTTTCATTATCCAAAAACAGTTACTTGTGCTAAAGTAAAGAAAGAATGATCAGTTTTGTTGAGGGCACAATCGAATTTAAGGCGGAAAAATTCGTTATTATAAACGTGGCCGGAATCGGCTACAAGGTTTTTTCCAACCCCGAAATTCTCTCTAAAATATCAGAAAAAGGCGCCAATGTAAAGCTTTGGACGCATCAGTACGTACGTGAAGACGCTCTGGAACTCTATGGATTTTTGCATTTTGCCGAACTTGAACTTTTTGAAACGCTCATCACCATTTCCGGCATCGGGCCAAAAGGGGCTTTGGGTGTTTTGGAAATTGCGCCCGTTGACACGCTAAAAAAAGCCATTGCTTCGGGCGACACCTCGTATTTAACCAGAGTTTCCGGCATCGGCAGAAAAACCGCGGAAAAAATCGTCCTTGAACTGAAAGACAAAATGCTGGGCAAGGGAGTCTTTTCGGTTGATGCGCCGGAATTGCGGGAAGAGGCAGATGCGCTTGATGCGCTTGTCCAGCTTGGATATTCCCAAAGGGAAGCGCGCGAAGCGCTCCAAAAAGTGCCGAAGGAAATTGTCGGGACCGAAAAACGGCTGAAAGAGGTTTTAAAAATGCTCGGAAGGAAATAAAGTTCCGACCCGCAAGCTGGTCGGTATTCGGCGAAGGAGAATAAAAAAATCCCGCATCGCGGGATGACTAGCACAATTCAAGAATCCGAAGCCGGTCTTCCTGTAGCATTGTTTCGATATCATATGTAAAAATTTTTATCGTTGCCTCTTTGCTGATAGCAAGATGGCCCGACAGGCCGCGGGGCATGCTGTATCCAATTACGGCCCACATGCTTTTTTTGAGGCGAATCGGCACGTCTTTGTGGCCTCCCAAGAGAAATGCGCGGCAGTCCTCGCGGTCTTCTTCTTTCCACCGGATCACGCCTGCGCCCTTGGCTCCTGCCCCCCCGAGAACATACTCCGGATTTGCCGAACAGACCTCGACGACATTCCCCCAATAGAAAACACTCCGTATTTTAATGAGCACGCGGTCTCCCGGAAAAAGTCTGAATTGAGAAAGACGGATCTGTTTTTCTTTCGGAACGTCGCTTTTATATCTCATTTTCCCCCGATTATTAAGGACCAAAATCGGTAACCCCTGCTATATTAAGTTGTTAATAAAGTTTAGTCAAGATCCGCGCCGGATTCGTCCTGACGCATTGATTTCGATTCTGCGTTTGTCCGCGTAACGTCCGCACAGATCGACTTCTTCTCCCATGCACTCATTTTTACAATCCTATGAATGGGAAAAACTGCAGGAAGCAATCGGCAGAAAACACTGGCGGCTGTTCGACCATCTTGTGATTCAGCACGATCTGCCGCAGGGATTCAATTACCTCTATGCGCCGCACCTCCCTGAACTGACCGATGAATTTTTGCACGCGGTGCGCGAGATAGCATTAGCCGAAAAATCCCTTTTTTTGAAGATAGACCCCGTAGGACTCCCCGAAAACTGGCGGCTGAACATAGGAGGGTGGCAGTTTTCGCAATTCGTCCAGCCTCAAAAAACGGTTGTTATCGATCTTGAAAAAACGGAAGAAGAAATTCTTGCACAGATGCATTCAAAGACGCGGTATAATATCCGCCTTGGGGAGCGGCACGGGGTCGGCGTGATAAAATGTACGACGCATGAAATCCGCCACCATCTTGATGATTTTTGGAGCCTGCTTACGCAGACATCCGAACGCGACCTTTTTCATCTCCACGAACGGAATTATTATCATAAACTGCTCACCATACAAGGAGGCACGTTTTCGAATCGTCTTTTTTTTGCGGAATACCGCGGCAATCTTCTTGCCGC